>LXTK01000174.1 GCA_001643475.1 Proteobacteria bacterium SPGG2
CGGTATTTTTGTTGGGGCAGGATTTACAATTTTGATCCAACAACGACATTTAGACAAAATGGAGAAAATTCATGATGAGCATGATCTATACCGTCAACGTGTAATTGACAAAAAAATGTTGGTTATTACAGTAATTGGAATGATGGTTGTGTTTACAGCTCTTTATCCACTCTGAAAATTCTAAACTCTTTTTGAATGAGCCTAGATCTTAATTAAAACTCTCAACTTTAGGGTATGGAACTAGATTGGCTTTCATGTCCGATAATTGACTTTTTTAATTGCTCTATAATTCCTTCGTTCAAAACATATTTCTAAATCAGGGCTTTTAACTAAATTTGTAACATTTTCAAATTAAGATGAAGAAAATAGATAATAGTGTGTGTCATATTTTGAACATAATATTTGTTATATACTAAAATTATTATGAAAATATAATGGATTTAGAAGAGCTAGACGAATTTGTCTATGAATTTCATGAGAGAGTTCTTGGAATAACACTTGGACTGTTAGAGGAAGAAGAAAAATCGATTAAAGGCAAAATCGAACAAATCAAGAATAACGCTCAAGTTCAATCTTAATTATTAGAAAAACAATATACAATCCGTGAAACAGTACACTGTAATTACTGCTGTAGGAATTGCTGCAATTGTAATAGTGGCGGTAGTTTTTGGTGGTAATATTGTGAAATTATCCATTCCAACCCAAGAATATGATATCTTTGTTGACCCTATTTTAGACAAACAAAGCCTGTTTGTAATGGGACGAGTAACAATTCAAAATACTGGCTCTCAACCACTAACAAATATCCATGTGAACTTTGGGGCCGGAGATACCCTTGATCTTAAAACTCTCAAAGCAGGACAAAAAATCATACTTTCACCCCCACCTGACAATCCCATGGAGTTTGTGATGATTAGTGCCGATAACGACATCTTTGTAAACAMGTCGTTGGCCTGCCTAAGCCTCGCTTTTACGGCTGCGGTGCACCCTGATTCAATTTTGCCAACGTAACTCCATAAAGCTGGCTATTCTCAGACAAGTTCGAGACGGCATCCAAAGCATTGATATCGCCGGCCGCAAAAAGCTGCGCGTCCTGTTTGATAAGCTCACTTAGAAATCTCAGCTGGTAAGCGAGCAGCTCACTCTGCGCCAGACCGGCGTCACCCGCCGCCATGACAACCTGGTCTGAGGCATCCCACAGTTCATCGGTCAGCCCCACAATCGCATCGACGTCCGTCTTCATCATCAGCATGCCCTGCTCATGCTTGAGGATGCGATCTACGTTGGCGCGAATGCCTTTACTCCCGGACCAAAGGCCTCCAAGAGCATTCAAGGTAGGCTTAACGCTGTCGGGACTTGGTGGAATTCCAAGCTTGTCGTCGCCATTCCTGAGTGCGTTAACGATGGCCTCAAACTGATCATGAGACGCCTTCAATGTTTTGAATGCGGCTTCTTGTCCGCGCATGGCCTCGCGCGCATCCTTGGCCAACCGCTGCGATAGCATTAATAACTGACTCGACTGCCCGACGTAAATTGCAGTTTTGTCAGCTTCTTTGCCGATGTAAAAAAGCAACCAACCAGCGGCGAGAATCGACAAAACAAGCAAAACGCCCAATACCGGCAAGACCGTTGTCGGTAGGCTTGCAAGTAGCGATGAGCCGAACGCTGTTCGTGGACCTTCTTCGATGTCAATGTATTCACCGGTCTCGTCTATACGAATCTCCTCGGTAGAAAGATCGACAACATCCTCCGAGGGTTGTTCTAGCGCAGTGGTTTTGTCTGCCCGGGGTAGTTTTACGATTGCCATAATTTAAACCTCGTCTCCAACGAGACCTAACGTTATTTTGGAACGTCCAGCTTGAATGTTACTGTATCCTTACCGTTCACGGTGCTACGCGGCGGCATGCATAAAGCTGCTATTAGCCGCCAATGCGTACATATCAAATACGCCCCACAGCACGTTGTCGCGCAGAAGTGCGCCACGCAAATAAGGTACGATCGGATCGTCAAAATTCGATGTGTCTTGACGCTCCTCTGTTTCATCGAAATGCCGCAAACCTAACACCTCGTCTACCAACACGGCAGCATTTAGGCCATCGACATTCATGACTAGCATTCGTGCTTTGTCATTCTCAAATACTGGGTCTTTACCAAAGAACTCGGCTAGATCGATTATCGTAAGCAGGTTACCGCGAACATTAGCGATGCCCTTTATCCACGCCTTGGTCCTCGGCACCGGTGTTATTACCGGATACGGCATTAGCTCTACCACATGCGCCATAGGTGTCACCAGGTGTAGATCGCTCAGCCGAAATCCAAGTCCGGTCCATAGCGAAGGGCCCTTAGTCTCCTCAGGGAGCGTCGGCGCACTCTCCAGAGTCGCCCGCTCCATTTCACGAAGCAGCGAGAGAGGATCCTGGGCAGACACGTGCATGGTTATAGCCCCTTTATCTTGGCACTTAACTCCTTCGCGGTAACCGGTTTAACAATATAATCCTTTGCGCCCTGGCGTAGGCCCCAAGCCTTGTCGGTTTCTTGGACTTTCGAAGAACACAGAATAACAGGAATGTTCGCCGTATCGGGATCCTTGGTGATCACTCGCGTCGCTTGAAAACCGTTCAGACCGGGCATCACTATATCCATTAATATAAGGTCAGGCTTTTCAGTTTTTGCCTTATCCACGCCTTCTTCTCCACTATTAGCGGTGGTAATGGTATAGCCGAGCTTAATTAGGATTTCTGTCATCATATGCTGGTCGGTTGGCGAGTCATCGACGATAAGTACTTTGTTAATTGCCATATGCTTAATCTAACTCTGATTTCTGTCCTTCGAATGCACCTGTCCGCTAGTGCACATACTTATTGATAACACCGATCAGGTCCTCTTGCGTAAACGGCTTATTGACGTGTTCCTGCGAACCGGCAATGCGGCCACGCGCCCGATCGAATAACCCGTCTTTGCTGGAAAGCATAATGACCGGTGTACCCTTGAACTGCTTATTATTCTTAATCAATCGGCAGGTCTGATAGCCATCGAGACGCGGCATCATAATATCCACAAAAATGATGTCCGGTCGGTGATCGGTAATGACCGACATTGCCTCGAAACCGTCTGCCGCCGTAAGAACCTCGTAACCCGCTTTCTTTAGCAATGCTTCCGCGGTTCGACGAATCGTATTACTATCATCAATAATCATCACCTTGATACTCACACGAATTACCCTCTTCGACTCACCAAAACGCACGCGCCCGCAAATGCCAGGCACAATGGACCCTTTGAATGCAGATTCTTCATTTTGCCGTATAGGCTAATGATTTGTTAGCATAAATATTGCTTGAAATCCATGACTCCGCCATCTACGGGCAGACTGCTGGTCACCGCCGAAACCCCTCATTGTAAAATATAGACAACGACTACGTATTGGGTTGTGGGCCACCGCAGAAACCGGCCAATCACCACTGGCCTCACCTAATGAATAATTGCAGAAAACATGCCAAAGTGATGTTTTTTGGCCTTGGGTGGCTGAGACACCCTTTTTTGCCTGCATCGCCTCGGAAGGTCGTCGCCCTGGCTTGGCGATCGGCGAGCAATCCAACTAGCGACCAATGCCTATGACCAAGATCGGCGTTGTTATGGATCCCATCGGGTCTATTCATGCCTATAAAGACACCACCCTGGCCCTATTGCTAGAGGCCCAACGGCGCGGCTGGGACCTGTATTATATGGAGCAAAACCATCTATTTATGCGTGATGGCAAGAGTTTCGCCCATATGTATCCGCTTCGCGTCGAGGACGATAACACCGATTGGCACGAGCTCGGAGACCCAAGTACTCAACCACTATCGTTTCTCGACGTCATTTTTATGCGAAAAGACCCACCATTCGACATGGAGTACGTCTACACTACCTACTTGCTCGAACAGGCGGAACAGGAGGGTGTGTTGGTGGTGAACAAACCCCAGAGCCTGCGAGACGCCAACGAAAAGATGTTTACCGCCTGGTTTCCACAGTGCCTGCCTCCCACGTTGGTGACCCGCCAGGATGCTCAGATACGGGAGTTCCTGGACCAACAGGGAGATATCATCCTCAAACCGCTGGGTGGCATGGGTGGCACCTCGGTATTTCGGCTGCGTCAGGGGGATCCCAATGTCGGCGTGGTGATTGAGACGCTAACTGCCCATGAAAGCCGCTTCGCCATGGCCCAGCGCTTCGTACCCGAGATTGTCGACGGCGACAAACGTATATTGCTGGTAGACGGTGAGCCCATCCCCTACGGTCTGGCGCGGATGCCGCCGCCTGGGGAGACACGCGCTAATCTCGCAGTCGGCGGCAAAGGCCATGGTGTGGCACTCAACGATCGCGACCGATGGATTTGCGAACAGGTGACTAGTACCTTGAAAGAAAAGGGATTATTGTTCGTGGGCCTCGATATAATCGGGGACTATCTGACTGAAATCAATGTGACCAGTCCTACTTGTATCCGCGAGCTCGACGAAATATATGACATCAATATCAGCGCCAAGCTGATGGATTGTGTCGCCGCCCGGCTACAAGCCCCTAGCAGCTGAAAAAGCCGTTGAAGATTATATAATTAGACTATCGGGCGGGTTGGGATCGTTGGAACCGATGCGTGATCCCAAGGTCGTACGCTTAGGTTATACACACGGCCTATTTGGCTAGGTTGACAAGTATTGGCAGTCGCGCAGACAGTTTCTGGATTTTCCAACAATGACCAGCTAGGTCTGAGCTTCTTTGGCTCGGTATTGCTACATCTCGTCATAATACTAGGGGTGACTTTCGTCGTACCCAAGGTACGTGAAGTCTATGGATTACCCACCCTGGAAATAATCCTGGTTCAGACGGAAAGTAAGGACGCACCGGATGACGCTGAGCTTTTGGCGCAGGCTAACCAGGCCGGCGGGGGCACGGCGGAGACCAAGGAAACCGCGCGCAACCCCATACCCGTGCGCGAACTGGGGGAAGCGAACCTAGATGTCCCCATTATGCAACCACCGCCACAGCCCCAAGTAACGTCACCCAACGAATCGATGGCGCTGATGACGAAAGAACAAGCCGCCAATGCCATCGAGCAAACAGAATCGAAACCAGAGGCGACTGAACGCCAAATCGCGCCCGAGAATCTTGGGCTAGTCACGCGACCCGCTATCGCCTTAGAGCGGGCGCGGCTGATCGCTGAAATCGACCAGGGTTGGACTGCCTACCAACAACGCCCCCACCACAAATACCTGAATGCCCGTACCCGCGAGTACAAATACGCTGTATATATGACCGCTTGGCAGGCAAAAGTAGAGCGGGTCGGAAATCTCAACTATCCGGAAGAAGCCAAGAGACGGGGGCTATCCGGTCAGTTGCGACTCGATGTCGCACTCAACTCGGATGGCTCGGTTAATGCTGTTGTCGTGCGTAAGTCCTCGGGTTCCACGCTTTTGGACGATGCAGCCAAACGCATTGTCTACCTGGCATCACCGTTTGCACCATTCCCCAGCGATATCCGTAAGGAAACGGATATCCTTCATATCATGCGAACCTGGCGTTTCAACGAAGGTGCTCTGACGGGATACTAGTCCACATCCCTCCGACTCTCGGGACTCATTGGCCTTTTCTTGTAGATGATCGAAGCGGTCCTTGCGTGCGGCGTCCGGCTGCAAGATACTATCCCTGGTATGAATGATTCTACGGCGTTTTCGAATCACTTTCTGATCGCGATGCCGAGCCTCGCGGACCCTAATTTTTATCGAACTGTTACGCTAATCTGCGAGCACAGTAGCGAGGGCGCGATGGGAATCGTGATCAATCGTACCACCGATCTTGCGATCGGCGACATCTTACAACAGATGGGAATCGACACCGATCACACAAATCAGCGCACGTTGCCCGTGTACCTCGGTGGGCCGGTGCAGACCAATCGTGGATTCGTGCTGCACGAACCACTTGGAAGTTGGGAGTCAACATTGTCGATTACCGACACCTTGGGCATATCAACGTCACGCGACATTCTTGCCGCGATCGGCGAAAATCGCGGACCGGACAAGTGCTTGGTGGCGTTGGGATACGCTGGCTGGAGCGCCGGCCAATTTGAGCGCGAAATAGCCGAGAACTCTTGGCTCAATGGACCCGCCGATCGCGATATTCTCTTTAGCATGCCAGTTGAACAACGCTGGCACGGCGCGGCCAAGTTGATGGGGGTAGACGTTTCCACCATTTCGGGCGAAGCTGGGCATGCTTAACCTCAATATGCGTCGGCTATGCCAGCCCTGACCTTTCTGGCATTTGACTACGGCAAAGCATCTATCGGTGTAGCAGTCGGCAGTATAGTGTCCGGGCAGGCGCAGGATGTCGCCACAGTCAAAAATGTCAGCGGTCAACCGAACTGGGGGCAAATCTCAAACCTTGTGCAGGAGTGGCGGCCACAGGGTTTTGTCGTAGGTCTGCCCTTGAACATGGACGACAGCGAAAATGCTACCACACGCGCCGCTCGCGAATTTGGTAATCGCCTTGGTAACCGTTACAATCTGCTCGTACACATGGTCGACGAACGGCTAACAACCGTCACGGCAAGACATAGTCTCGCGCAATCTGCGGTACCGATGAGGCGTCACAAGTCTAGACTCGACAGAGTGGCCGCACAAACCATTCTACAAACCTTTCTCGATGAGCAAACCAGGGCGGATCTTAAACGAGAACCTTGACATAGCTCAGGCGTTGTCGCGCATGGCAGAAAAACTTCGACCTCTACTTGCGCGCGACCCCGTAATGATCGGGATCCATACAGGTGGTGTTTGGGTTGCCCGACGGCTCCATGAACTACTAAATTTGCAAGAGCCGTTGGGCACACTCGATATTTCGTTCTACCGAGACGACTTCACACGAATCGGAATACACCCCGAGGTCAAGGCCTCCGAGTTACCGGTGAACATCGATGAACGTCACGTGATTCTCTGCGACGATGTCCTACACACCGGACGCACTATCCGCGCCGCCTTTAACGAAATCTTTGATTATGGTCGTCCCGCTTCAGTAACACTCGC
>LXTK01000033.1 GCA_001643475.1 Proteobacteria bacterium SPGG2
CCCGCGCTACATCACGACATGGCCTCCGGGTAGCCCCACCTCCGGATAGTCCCAGACCCGGATAGTCCCAGACCCGACCCGATCGTAGTATGCCCTGATGCGGAAGCTTGTGACCAGTTCAGTCGTCCTGATCGGAATACTCATCATTGTGGCCGGGGTTTGGTTGCTCCGCTCACGCTCAGCGAGTATGGAGCCCCCGCTTCCCGACCCGAAAACCGAGATTGATCCATTGGTGCGTTCAGCGATTATGGAAGCGCACCTTGAACTTGGGTGGGCGCTTCCACTTCTCAATCATGCATTTTTTTGCCAACGCAAATACCTCTGCTGGATCTATACCGCGGCGGGGACTCGATCTTCGATACGCGCAAACGGCATGCCGAGGAGTTCGAGAAGGCGGCGGGCCTCTTCATCGTTACGCGCTGAGGTCACGATGTTTACCTGGAGGCCGCGCAAACGGTCAATTCGATTATAGTCGATTTCCGGAAATACGATCTGGTCTGTGAGGCCCAGCGCGTAGTTCCCGCGTCCGTCGAAACTGGTGCGTGAAACGCCGTGAAAGTCGCGTACGCGCGGCAGGGCGATGTTCACCAGGCGGTCCAGGAACTGCCACATCTTCAGGTCCCGCAGGGTGACGGTGACGCCGACTGGCATTCCGTCCCGGAGTTTGAAGTTGGCGATCGATTTCTTGGCTTTGGTTACGACCGGAGCCTGCCCGGTGATAGTCGCCAGATCGGCCGTCGCTCGCGTGACGATGTCCATATTGAGTCGGCCCTGCACGCCGATCACCTCTCCGGTAGTCATCATTACGAGCGAGTAGGCGCCCTTCAGCCGGCGCATACAGTATGCGGAGCGCTCTTCCCAGGTCCGGCCCGGGGCGTTGGCATACAGGTTGGCGATCACTTCGGAGTCGGACGAGGTCCTGAACTTGACGCCCCATTCAGCAAGTTCACGCCGCAGTTCGCCGGCGTTGATGACGTTGCCGTTGTGSYSRAMGGCGAACTCGATGTCGACGATGTTCTCGTCTTCGGTCAGCATCAGCGCCTCTCTCGGCACATGGCTCACCCGTCCCGTGCGGTCCGTGCGATAACCCACCTCCATCGAGAATACGTTCTGCACATTGACTTTGTTCACCCGTTCAATTGGAAAGGGGTAGTGCCAGTTCAACCCAGGTGTCGTTATTTCCTGAAACTTTCCAAACTGCAAAACTACGCCGTTCTCGGCCTGCTTGACGATATAAAAACCGCTAAACAACCAAAGGCCGATTATGACGCTGAGGATCGCGCCTAGCCCAATGCCCCCCATACGCCCCAGGCGCAGGCCAGGGCCACCACCCTTGCCACCGCCAAACAACCCGCTGAACTTGTTCTGGATGTTACGAACGATCTCATCCAGGTCAGGGGGTCCTTGTTGGCCTCCCCTCCGCGGTCCCCCCCAGGGATCTTTGTTCCCGGAGTTACCGTTACCGGGTTTGTTCCAGGCCATAATGTTCTCCTGTCGATAGGTCAAGATGCGATGCCGACGCCGCATTCTAGGGTTATGAGCCGGTAGGGGCAAGGACAAGCCCGAAATCGGTCATCCAGTATTCCGAGCGAAAACCTTTTTGCTTCTGTAACCAAGCGACCTGGGTAGGTTCGAGTGCGACCTCGATCTGCCAGCCACCTACATCGGTGGCCGACTCACCCAAGACCTCCAGATGTTCGTGTACGAGTGCGCGTAAACGCCCACTATCGGCGGGTAACTGCAGGCGCCGACGTACGCGATGGCTACGAAAATGTTCGGAGAGTGCTTGCTTTAGCAAATCAATACCATCTCCCGTTCTAGCCGAAAGCCAAACCTTGGTAATCGCGCCGTTGGCGTTACGCTCGAAGCGTGGCGCCTGCTCAACCAGATCGATCTTGTTAAACACAACCATTTGCGGGAGCTCATCGGCACCAATTTCCGCCAACACTTGGTTAACTCGTGTCATCGCATCACGCCGTTCCGGGTTAGTGCTATCGACGACGTGCAACAACAAATCGGCTTCTGCCACCTCTTCCAGCGTGGCCTTGAAGGCCTCGATAAGGTCATGCGGCAAACGACGAATAAACCCCACCGTATCTGCCAATATAACGCTCGTATTACCGGCCAATGACAATCGCCGCATCGTTGGGTCCAAGGTGGCAAATAACTGATCGGCCTCGAATACCTCTGCCCCAGTGAGACAGTTAAACAAGGATGACTTTCCGGTATTGGTGTAACCGACCAACGATACAGTGGGGATGGGTATTTTCTGCCGTGACTTCCTGCGAATGTTTCTTTGGTTTCGGACCTTCTCAAGGCGTCGATGTAGTTTCTTGATGCGGGCGCGCAATAGCCGGCGGTCGGTTTCCAACTGTGTCTCGCCAGGCCCACGGAGACCGATACCGCCTTTTTGACGCTCAAGGTGGGTCCACCCTCGCACGAGCCGCGTAGACAAGTACTCTAGCTGTGCCAACTCAACTTGCAGCTTGCCTTCATGGCTGCGCGCACGTTGGGCGAAGATATCTAAAATCAAACCGGTGCGATCAAGCACCCTACAACCGACTGCCTTCTCGAGGTTACGTTCTTGGACGGGGGATAACAGGTGGTTGACCAAAACGACGCTGACACCTTCGCGGGCAACGATTTCACGGACCTCGGCGGCCTTGCCCCGCCCGACAAAGCTTGCGGGATCTACACGTCTACAACGACCAGATACCGAACCACACACCTGGACGCCCGCCGATTGCGCCAGCAGCGCGAACTCCGCCGCATCGTCATACACGTCATCTCGAGGCAACCGTAGGGAAACCAAGAGCGCGCGTTCGGCCGCGGCAGCAACCCCGCCACGGCTGGGTTGCGAACTACTCGTTTCCGGGCCCCTTGTCGGAATCGTCGTCGCCATCAAGATCAAGCTTAACGGCGCGGCTTGGGACGACAGTTGAAATGGCGTGCTTATATATCATCTGGCTTACGGAATTGCGCAACAGCACTACAAACTGGTCGAAGGATTCTATTTGTCCTTGCAACTTGATCCCATTGACCAGGAATATCGAAACCGGGACGTGTTCCTTACGCAAGGTATTCAAGAAAGGGTCTTGTAACGCTTGCCCTTTTTGCTGACTCATGGCTGTTCTCCTGTTGTTATATATCCTTGGTCCCCGCAGGGTAGTCTGTTATATGCCTCCGGATCGATGAGATTCCAAGACCACAATTACAAATTATAGTCCTTTATGGTCAAATCTGTCGGCCAAATAGTCGCCACAGGCCGCCGACAGATCCGCACTATCACCGTCGAGATAGTGTAGGCCACGGTATTTACGCAACCAGGTCAGCTGGCGTTTTGCCAGTTGCCGAGTTGCAACGACCCCACGTTGGATCATTTCATTATAGTTGACTAATCCAGTCAAGTATTGCCCTACCTGGCGATACCCCACCGTGCGCATAGAAGGGAGCTCCGGTGTTAAATCATCGCGGCCATGCAGGCGCTCCACTTCTGCCACTAGTCCCTGATCCAACATGCGGTGAAAACGACTCGCAATACGATCATGGAGCTGTTGTCGCTCACGCGGGTAGATGCCAATTTTTATCAAGTCATAGGGGATAAGGGCGTCCGGGGTCTTCGTATGCCAGTGGCTGGAGGGTCGCCCGGTGAGTTCTACGATTTCCAATGCTCGTTGTATGCGCTGTGCGTCGGTTGGGTCGATGCGGGCAGCCGCATCCGGATCGAGGGCCTGTAATCGCTCATGCAAATGCGCCCAGCTGGTGTGCCTCGATTCCTCATTCAAGCGTTCGCGGATTTCCTGGTTCGCGCTTGGCAGCGGCGCCAATCCGTACTCCAGTGCATGAAAGTAAAACATGGTGCCGCCAACAAGCAGGGGTATGCGTCCAGCATGAATGATCTGGGATATCTCTCGCAGAGCATCAACTCGAAACTCCGCCGCCGAATAGGGATCGACTGGATCGCGAATATCGATTAAACGGTGCGGGGCCTTTGCCTGTTCGGCCAATGTAGGCTTGGCCGTACCCACATCCATACCGCGATACACCTGTGACGAATCGACACTAACGATATCAACCGGAAATTCCGCGTGTAACGCTAGTGCTAGCGCCGTCTTACCGGCCGCCGTGGGTCCCATCAGAAAGATAACGGGGCTAAAGTTTTCCTCGGCCATGCCGAAACAATTATGCCACGTCTAGCTTTTTGCAGACCATTCGCGCCGAATCCCCGGAATGTCTAAGGCTTTCTCTAGGCATACGCCCCACCAAAGCTGCTCCCCATCACCGCCGTCTAGCGTCACTTGGCCAACAGCCGATCGACCATCTCATCGCCATTCTCCTGCGGGACATGAACCGCGGGCTGCTTGATCTCCCGGTCCTGCCTGATGTGGCACACCGTGTACGTCGCCTGGTAGAAGATGACCAAACCAGCGTTGCTCAGGTTGCTATATTTTTGACTTTAAGATCCGGCACTCAGTGCACGCCTGCTGCACGTCGCAAACAGTGCACTGTATCGTGGAATAGTACCGATAAGACATTTATTGTCAGCTGTCGCTAGGCTGGGCATGGAGATCGTCCGAAATCTCGTCACCAGTATGGTTGTGCTGCAGCTCTTTCGTACGCACTCGCCGGCCCTGCAGGAACGCATCCAATTACTGTGGTCACATAGCATAGAGGTTGCGGCCGTGGCTAACCTATTGGCACGCCAATTCACAAGATTAGATGCGCAAGAGGCGATGCTCGCCGGCCTCCTCCACGATATCAGTGTACTACCGCTTGTTAGTCGAGCCGAACGGTATCCGCAGCTCCGCGACAACCCCAGCGCGCTCGAACACGTCATTGACGTCCTGCACTCCGCCATCGGCAGACGGATATTGATGACATGGAACTTGCAGCCGGATCTTGCCGCCGTTGCTACCGCACACGGGAACCTAAAACGTGAGAGCACCACAATCGATTATGTCGATGTAGTAATGATCGCGAACCTGTGTAGCCACGCCGGCAACGAGCATGGTTGCAGTGGCGTCGACATCGAACAACTACCGGCCTATCGCAAATTGGGGTTGAGCAAGAATGCACTTGCCGGCGTTATGGAGGAATCCGATGGCTTTATCGCAGAAATTCGCGGCTTCCTGCAAGACTAGACTATTATTCGTGCCCAGATTCCGGGCGCAGATGAGGAAACAATAATACATCTCGGATTGAGGCAGAATCGGTGAGTAGCATTACCAATCGGTCAATGCCGATCCCTTCGCCCGCAGTCGGCGGCAAACCGTATTCCAACGCACGAATATAGTCGGCATCGAAATACATAGCCTCTTCGTTACCGGCCTCCTTTTGACCAACTTGATCACGAAATCGTTCCGCTTGCTCATCAGGATCGTTTAGCTCCGAAAATCCATTGGCGATTTCACGCCCGCCAATAAACAGCTCGAAGCGATCGGTAATATATGGATCAACATCGTTGCGCCGCGATAATGGTGATATCTCAACCGGATAGCCAGTAATAAACGTCGGTTTGGTCAGATTCGGTTCGGCTATTTTTTCGAAGATCTCTATTTCGATTCTGCCAAGCCCAGCGTCGTCTTCGAAAGGGATTTCCAACCGAGCCGCCAAACGACGAGCCGAATCTAGATCAGATAAATCCTGCGCCCGGATGTCGGGATCGAACTTTAAGATGGCATGGCGCACACTCAAACGTACAAATGGCTTGTCCAGGTTATACTGCCGGCCCTGATAGCTGATCGTGGTCGTACCAAGGACATGCTGCGCCACACCGCGCATCATCTCTTCCGTAAGATCCATAAGATCCGTATAAGTGGCATAGGCTTGGTAAAACTCCAACATCGTAAATTCAGGGTTGTGTTCGGTCGATAACCCTTCATTGCGAAAGTTGCGATTGATTTCGTAAACCCGCTCAAAGCCGCCCACGACAAGTCTCTTCAGATACAACTCCGGGGCCACACGCAAGAATAAATCCATGCCCAAGGCATTATGATGCGTCACAAACGGTCGAGCCGTGGCCCCACCCGGAATCACTTGCATCATGGGCGTCTCCACCTCAAGGAAGCCGCGCGCGTCCATGAAACGTCGCAGATATTGAACAATTGCACTACGCTTGCGGAACACATCGCGCGCGCCCTCATTCATTAATAGGTCGAGATAGCGCTGACGATAGCGAGCCTCCTGATCTACCAGCCCATGATACTTTTCCGGTAGCGGTCGTAGTGCCTTCGCCAACAAGCGAATACTGTTCACTAAAACCGTCAGTTCGCCCTTCTGGGTTTTAACCAAGGTACCTTCGGCGCCGACGATGTCGCCAAGATCCCACTTCTTGAAGTCCTTATACGGATCCTCGGAGAGCTTATCTTGTTGCAGACGTAGCTGGATCTGGCCGGACACATCTTGAATGTGGGCAAAGCTAGCCTTACCCATGATGCGCCGCGTCATCATACGGCCCGCTACGCAGACATGAATCGCGCGCCCCGCAAGTTCCTCGGTATCATCATCATCGTGCTGTTTATGCAAGTCGGTGGCAAACGCAGTGCGGGTAAAATCGTTTGGGTAGGGATTACCCTGTTTACGTAGTGCCGCCAGTTTCTTGCGACGTTGGCTGACCTGCTCATTGTCACTATCTTCGTAGGTCATTATGTTTACTTAATAATCAATCAATTAAACATTATATTGAATGCTATTTAGAGACCACTCTTAAGGCTCGCTTCGATAAACCGATCCAGATCACCGTCCAATACCGCGCTTATGTTCCCGGTTTCGACACCGGTACGAAGATCTTTGATACGCGACTGGTCGAGGACATAGGAACGAATTTGGCTACCCCAACTAATCTCCGCCTTCGTATCCTCCAGTTTCTGTTGTTCCACGCGCCGCTGGCGTAACTCATGGTCGTACAGCCGCGACTTCAGCACCTTCAGCGCTTCCGCTTTGTTCTTGTGTTGAGAGCGGCCACTTTGGCACTGCACAACAATGCCTGTGGGATTATGGGTAATGCGGACGGCTGAGTCGGTACGGTTAACGTGTTGCCCGCCGGCGCCACTCGCTCG
>LXTK01000080.1 GCA_001643475.1 Proteobacteria bacterium SPGG2
CGGAGCCTGAGGATGAGCGTATCGAGCATGTCACCTATCAGGAGCTTTTTGTCAGGGCCAACGAGTTTGCCGCGCTGCTCCGTGACTTTGCCGGCCTAAAGAAGGGTGACCGGGTGACGCTGCACATGCCGATGACGGCAGAGCTTCCCATAACGATGCTGGCCTGCGCCAGACTTGGCGTGATTCATTCCGAGGTGTTCGCAGGTTTCAGCGGCAAGGCCTGCGCGGACCGCATTGTAGACTCCGGTAGCCGCGTGCTGATAACGACGGACGCGTATTACCGTAGCGGCAAGCTCTTGGATCACAAGGAAAAGGCCGACATCGCGGCCGATGAGGCCAAGAAGGAGGGCCATAAAGTCGACAAAGTCCTGGTGTGGCAGCGTTACCCAGGAAAACATTCCAGTCCGACAGCGATGGTGAATGGTCGCGACTATGCAGTAAATGATCTGCTTAAGGATTATCGTGGAAAGAAGGTTGAACCGGAACACATGCTCGCCGAAGAGCCTCTCTTTCTTATGTATACCAGCGGCACGACCGGCAAGCCCAAGGGCGCGCAGCATAGTACCGGCGGCTATCTCGCCTATGTAGCCGGTACGTCTAAATATGTTCAGGACATTCAGCCCGAAGACGTCTACTGGTGTATGGCGGATATCGGTTGGATCACTGGTCATTCCTACATCGTTTACGGTCCCTTGGCGGTGTGCGCATCCTCGGTGATCTACGAAGGCTTGCCGAATTACCCGGATGCCGGCCGGCCTTGGCGGATTGCGGAAGAGCTTGATGTGAACATCTTTCATACCTCACCAACCGCAATACGGGCGTTGAGAAAGGTTGGGGCTGATGAGCCGCCGAAGTACAACTATCACTTCAAGCATATGACTACCGTGGGAGAACCGATCGAGCCGCAGGTGTGGAAGTGGTACTACGAAGTCGTCGGCAAAGGTGAGGCAGCCGTCGTCGATACCTACTGGCAGACGGAAACCGGCGGTTTTCTCTGCAGCACGATGCCGGCATTACACCCGATGAAGCCAGGGAGCGCGGGCCGGGGAGTGCCTGGTATCCACCCCATTATCTACGATGAGGACGGAAAGGAGATCCCTCGTGGCGCCGGCAAGGCCGGCAACATCTGCATCCAGAACCCCTGGCCCGGCATCATGCAGACGATATGGGGAGACCCCGATCGTTTCGTGGATGTCTACTACTCGCGATACTGCAAGGACAAGAACAGCAAGGACTGGCGCGACTGGCCGTATATGGCGGGCGACGGTGCTCTTGAGGCCGAAGACGGGTACTATCGCATCCTTGGCCGTATCGATGATGTCATCAATGTCGCCGGTCACCGCTTGGGCACGAAGGAGCTCGAATCGGCGGCCCTGATTGTACCGGAGGTGGCGGAGTCGGCCGTCGTCGCGGTTCAGGATGAGATCAAAGGTATAGTCCCTGATCTGTATGTGTCTCTAAAGCCGGGCGTCGATGCCAGTGACGAACTACGTAAAAAAGTTTCAGAGGCCATAGTTAGAGAGATTGGGCCCATCGCCAGGCCTAAGAACGTATGGATCGTGCCGGACATGCCGAAGACGCGCTCGGGCAAGATTATGCGCAGGGTGCTGGCCGCGATCTCAAATGAGAAAGACGTTGGCGATGTAACGTCGCTAGCGAACCCCGAGATCGTGGATGAAATTCGAGCCATGGGAAAAACGTAGCGGCCTGGCGCTGTTAATAAATGCTGATGCGGGACCGGCCGCATTGCGCGGCCGGTCCTTTTTGTGAAGGCCGACGGACCGTGTTCTAGACACGGCGTTTAACTGCACGCGAACCGACGCTGCGCGCAGCGACCAATATGAATAAACCTGACCTTCGAATTCGGGTGGAGTGTTATGCCGGCTGCCGCTCGGCGGAGACGCCACGGCAGCTTATACTGAGCGGCCGTCAGATCGACGTGGCCGAGATTTTGGACGGCTGGGTTACGATCGACCATCGGTACTTCAGGGTCCGTGGTGATGACCGTAATGTGTATACCTTGCGTCAGGATGTTTCGGCGGGGCAATGGGAACTAACGATGCTTGGGACGTAAAACAATAATGCCATATCCAGATCGGCCACACTTGGAATAGTTCCAAGTCGCATGCAGAGCTACGGTTGTCTTAAGTGTATTCGCGCACGGTGTGACGGCCTATCCGGGCGCTAAATGGTACGCACRACAACTCGYCGCAACARAACAWGAAAATGGGGTGGCCGAACATCGAGACGTGACCGAAATGCCGGTGCGTTCGCCGAGCTCTGGAAAGTGATGCTGACCTTCGCATTAAAAACAATCGTATCTCATTGTTTTATAAACATAAAAGCTTGCCGGATCGTACCAATCGGTCGACAAATGTAGAATGCGCTGAGTTGCCTTTCTGGCGTCGGTTGAGATCTAATGGGCGTCGGCATCACCGCGGATCCAAGCAAACGACTTGCGGCGCGGCTACAACCCCAATACCACTAAAGGAGCAAGGTAGCATGAAAAAACGCGAATTTCTCAAAAAAGCAGGCGTGGGAACAGTGGCGGCAGTGGCAGCGGTCAACGCGCCTTTTGTGCATGCTCAAAAGAAGACGAAGATCAAGTGGCGGCTTCAAACCTATGCGGGTGGTCCCCTGGCCGCACATGTCATCAAACCATCTATTGATAGCTTCAACAAAGTCGCCAACGGGGAGATGGTTATCGAGCTGTTTACGGCCGACCAGTTGGTACCCACCGGTGAGCTGTTCAGGGCAATGCAAAAAGGCACCATCGATGCCGTACAGAGTGACGATGATTCCATCGCCGCGCCGGTCGATGTCTCAGTATTTGGCGGTTACTTCCCCTTCGCCACCCGCTATAGCCTCGATGTACCTGTTCTGTTTAACCAGTATGGCCTGAAAGAAATCTGGGAAGAAGCCTACGGCGAAATAGAGGGCGTCACCTGGCTCAGCGCCGGCGCTTGGGACCCCTGTCACTTCAATACGGTTAACCCTATTCGCAGCGTCAAAGATCTCAAAGGCTTGCGCGTGTTTACCTTCCCGACTGCGGGTAAGTTCCTGGCGCGTTTTGGCGTTGTCCCGGTAACCCTTCCTTGGGAGGACATTGAGGTCGCGGTGCAAACGGGTGAACTGGATGGTATCGCCTGGTCCGGCATCACCGAGGACTATACGGTCGGCTGGGCCGATGTGACCAACTACTTCCTGACCAATAATATTTCCGGTGCCTGGATCGGATCCTATTTTGCCAACACCGATTCATGGAATGCCCTGCCGGGGCATTTGCAGGAATTGTTCCGTCTTTCTATGGATAGTTCACACTATTACCGTCAGTATTGGTACTGGGGCGGTGAAGCGGACCTGCGCACAAAAGGCACCAAACTGAAGCTCACGTCTATCCCCGATGACGAGTGGAAGCAAGTGGAAGATGAGGCTCACAAGTTCTGGGACGAGATTGCCAAGACAAGTAAAAGGGTTGCCAAGGTGGTCGGTATAATCAAGGAATACGCGGCAGTCATGGAAAAAGCCGGTCCTCCCTACCGATACGGATAAGCGCTGACCGAGTATGTCGTAGACATTGAGGCCTTCCCCGGCTTTAGCGCAAAGCCGGGGAGGTACCCTCTAGTCTCCGGCCTAAATAAGCCTCTAATACGCCGACTCCAGGGAACTGGAGCAAAGGAGTTTTGTGCCTAAGGCAGTAAAGCTTTACGTGCGATATGTTGACGCGTTGAACCGGACGGTAGGCCGGTTCGCCATGTATTTGATCTTCGCCATGATGGGCGTGCTGCTGTATTCGTCCGTATCCAGAATCTTGCCCTTCGATGTTCCTGTCATATGGGTAGTGGAGGTGGCGCAGATGACGATGGCCGCCTATTACCTGCTTGGTGGCGGATACTCCATGCAGCTTGACTCGCATGTCAGGATGGATCTGCTGTATGGCCGGTGGTCGATAAAGCGACGGGGCTTCACGGACTCTGTTACCGCTTTCTGCCTTGTCTTTTACCTCGTGTTTCTCCTTTTCGGCGCCATTTCGAGTACGCAATACGCTATTGAATACAATCAAAAGAATTATTCCGTATGGGCACCACCCATGGCACCCATCAAGGTGATTATGACAATGGGTATCGCAATGATGCTGTTACAGGCCATATCTATGTTCTTCAAAGATTTGGCAAGGGCCAGAGGTAAGGAGATATAGCGTGAGTTTCGAGTTGATTGCGCTGCTGATGTTCGCCTCGATGATGTTGATGTTGCTCACCGGGCAACGTGTCTTCGGCGCTATCGGTTTCGTCGCCACTATTTTCGCGCTGCTGTTATGGGGAGAGGGCGGCAATGAAATGCCATTCAGCGCAGCGTTTAAACTCTTTACCTGGTATCCCCTCTTGACCCTGCCGCTATTCATTTATATGGGATACATGCTATCCGAGTCCGGCATAGCGAGTGACCTCTATCGTGCGTTCCACGTCTGGTTCGGTCCACTCAAAGGCGGATTGGCGGTAGGCACGATTGGTTTGATGGTCATCATATCGGCCATGAACGGGCTAAGCGTAGCGGGTATGGCGATAGGCGCGAGCATCGCCTTGCCCGAAATGCTGCGGCGAGGCTATGACAAGATCATGATAACCGGCGTGGTCCAGGCCGGCAGTTCCCTTGGTATATTAATCCCCCCCAGCGTGGTTCTTGTCCTCTATGGAATGATTGCCCGCCAACCGGTTAGCCAGTTATGGCTGGCCGGTGTCTTTCCTGGTCTTCTGCTGGGAGGGTTGTTCATGCTTTACATCATCATCCGATGCAGAATTCAGCCGGAGCTGGGGCCGCCGTTACCGCTGGAAGAGCGCCAGATACCTATGAGAGAAAAGTTGAAGCTGCTCACAGCCGGCATTATTCCTTTAGTGATCTTCTTTTTTATGACCGGACTGTTCCTCATGGGGTATACCAGCCTGGTCGAAAGCTCGGCAGTGGGTGCAAGCGCAGCGACGCTTGCCGCGCTGTTTAAGGGCCGCCTAAGCCGGCAAGTGATGGAAGACACGCTACGTAAGTCTCTAGGCATTAGTTGCATGTTTATGTGGGTTATTCTGGCGGCACTTTGCTTTGGTGCCGTGTTTGATGGTCTTGGCGCGGTGAAGGCGATCGAGTCTCTATTTATCGAAAGGTGGGGACTCAGTCCGTGGGGCATACTCATCATGATGCAGCTTTCTTATCTCATCATGGGTACGTTTCTCGACGATACGGCCATGCTTGTTATCGTGGCGCCGCTTTATGTCCCCTTGATAATTAGTCTGGGTTTTGACCCGATTTGGTATGGGATTCTCTATACCATCACCTGCCAAATTGCTTACATGACGCCGCCATTTGGCTATAACCTATTTCTTATGCGGGCGATGGCCCCACCGGAGATATCGCTGCTGGATATCTACCGCTCCATCATACCCTTTGTGATGGTCATGATCGTTGGATTAACCATTGTCATGCTGTTTCCGCAAATAGCCCTCTGGTTACCCAATTATTATTATGGGAAGTGAAGTCACTGAGCCTGATCGGCCATCGATTGGGAAGTGAGTAAACAGGCCTAGTGTGCCGTCGACCCAAGTGCTGCGATAAGTTTTGGTAGCAACTCTCCGGCCGGACCCACCAAATTAATATCTGCATGCGCAGATAGTGGCGTTGTTTGCGGATTGATTTCTACAAGCCGTGCACCGTTTTGCTGTGCCATCAGCGGTAGGCTGGCCGCCGGTTGCACCAGGGCGGAGGTACCGATAACGAGAAACAACTGGGCACGGGTGGCAGCATTAGCCGCGGTCTGTAACACGCTGGTGGACAATGATTCTCCAAACCATACCACGGCCGGGCGCAACAAGGCCCCACAACGGCAGTGCGGAGGTAAATCGACTAAAGGCACGTCAGTGTTGTCCATTTCTTGCCGACAATCTGTACAACGTAGTTGCCAAATGTCGCCGTGTAGCTTGAGGATGTTGCGTGAGCCTGCGCGGTCGTGCAATCCGTCGACGTTTTGGGTGATCAGTGTGAAATCTGGCACTCGTTGCTCAAGCTCTGCGAGCGCGTAGTGACCGGGGTTGGGCTTGGCCTCGGCTACGCGCGCACGACGCCAGTCGTACCACTCCCAGACGAGTTGTGGGTCTCGGGCGAAGGCCTGTGGTGTCGCCAGGTCAGGATTGTGGGCCTCCACGAACCTGAGTGCGACATTACTAATTTCTCCTAATAGCCAATACCCGGACTTGACTTCCCCGTTCAGAAACGCCGGCACAGCACAATTATCCATTGAATCTGGTATTTCCATACCCTGCGTCATCTGGCAGGACTCAGGCAAAGTTTGAATCAGCTGCTCTTTCGTGACACCATCGCTCGGTTCCAGCCAAAGATGGATGAAAGACTTTTCCTCGCTCCCTTCGTTCACCAGCCTCTTGTAGGTGCCGTATGGCCTCATGCTSGNTGNKRAAGNAAWRMMMAGRGAATAGGAWTTWTAAAAGGCCTTTTTGAGCGAATCGCAMMGTACCAAAGACGTCATTGAGGATTCAATCCCCRGACTTCGCTGTCCGACATGCGAGCGTTCATCTTGCGAGGAGGTCTGACCGGCCCATTGTTCTCGGATCGGGCCAGCATGGCGCGGTATTGTCAATTTAACTCGGGTTTGGCAGACTGGACCGCATGAAAAATAAACTACCCAGCTACCACGGTTATTGTTTTCCTCCAGAGATCATCAGCCATCCCATCTCTAAAAAATCCCCCCTCTGAAAGTTCAATAAGTCTCCATCGCAAAGGCGAAAAGGGCCAATTCCAAAAAATGAACCAAAATTATTCGCGTACGGGGGGAATGGTTTAATTAAGGGGAGTGCGCACCACGCTTTGTCATGGGTCCCCCCTCCGAGGTATGTCCTGCTTCAATAAAATGCATTCCCAGTTCTGAATGACCTGCCCCTTCAAACCAGGCCGTTGCTGAGCTACCACAAACTACACAAGAACCTGACTCCTCAGGGGGCGAGGCTTTCGTATGTGGGGGTTTAGAAACACAACGACCCCTACAACCAAAGTCGAAGG
>LXTK01000137.1 GCA_001643475.1 Proteobacteria bacterium SPGG2
GTGGCACCCGCTGCCCCACCGCCGGCCGCGCCAAGGATAGTGGCGATTTCTCTACCACTGCCATGACCGACTTCACTGCCGACGATGCCACCGACGACGCTACCGATAGCTGCACCAATACCCGATTGGGTTCCCTCGATACGGACTTCGCGAACGTGCTCGACAATACCTAATTCTACGCGTTGTACTGTGCGTGCTTGATCACGCTTGTAGACACTGCCGGACTTACTCGAAACGCACCCTGAAACTAACAAAGTGACGACTATTGGGAGAATAGTAATGTAACGCACCGGGACACCTCACTGGGATTATGGACGCTCAAATAAGGCGCATCCTTATTCTGTAAGTATCGTTGTGATCTCTGAATCTGCAAGGACATGCTTGTTAGCCAGCCATTTTATAGGGTGAGACCTGATCTTGAGGCTAGAGTTTCTTTGACCTGCCACGTAATTCATGGTTTATGAAAAGCGACACCGTAAGCAGCGCGAAGGCACCAGCTTGGTGGGTGGCGGAGAGCCCGGCAGGAACGATCAATAGCAAGGTAGCGATACCTAGCGACACCTGGATAACTAGCGTTATAAGTAGCACGTAGGTGGCGACACGTGTGCGCGTTACAACCCCTGTCCTATGGACGTAGTAGCAGAAGGCGGGAATCAAGATACACAGGGAGTAGGCAATTAGGCGATGATCAAATTGCACGGTGGCGATATTCTCGAAAAAATTTGGCCACACCGGTTTCATGGCCAATATACCGTCCGGTATCAACATGCCATTCATCAGGGGAAAGGTGTTAAAAGCGAAGCCGGCACGGGTGCCGGCAACAAAACCGCCGGAGATAATCATTATTCCAATAACACCAGTGACGACGAAACTAAACCGTCTCGTAGATTTAACGTGTTGATAGTCGTTTTCCGCTTTCGGAAACAAAAGCCCTAAGGCAACCCAAAGGACATATCCGTAAATGATTGCAGCCAACGCCAAGTGTGCGGTTAGGCGGTAAGCACTCACGCGCGGTTCATCGATCAGTCCACTCTTTACCATGAACCAGCCGAGTAGACCCTGCAGAGCGCCTAGTATAAACATGGTTACCAATTTTGGCGCCAGCGCCCAACCGATTCGTCGGCGAACCAAGAAATAGATAAAGGGGACAAAAAAGACCAGACCAATCGTCCGCCCGAGCAATCGGTGGGCGTACTCTACCCAGAAGATAGATTTGAACTCGGCAAGTGTCATCGATCGATTGACCTTTTGGTATTCGGGGTATTGCTGATAGTTCCTGAACGTAGCTTCCCATTGTGATTCGTTCAGCGGCGGAACGGTGCCGGTTATAGGCCCCCACTCGACCATGGACAGCCCCGATCCGGTCAAACGTGTGATGCCACCGAGCACAATCATGGCAAGTATCAAGACACAGCAGAGAAGTAACCACGACGCAATCTGCACGCCATATTGCGCTGACGGTTGGGGTTGATATTTGCCTAGTAAGTCTGCATTCGCCATCAGTTGATTGTACCAAGATCGGCAGGACCACCACCGCGGGTATATTGGGCAATACGATTGTATTGTTGACAACAGTCAAGTGTTCGCCTAGTTTGGCGCTTATCCTCATTCATTCCAGGAAACTCGCATGGCTGGTCCCGCGACCTCAGTAGACATTGAAGCGTTGTTCGAGCTTCCTTTCAACGATCTCGTGTATCGTGCACAAACTGTCCACCGGCGGCATTTCGATCCCAATGCCGTGCAATTAAGCACGCTGCTATCGATCAAGACTGGTGGTTGCTCCGAAGACTGTGGCTACTGTTCACAGTCGGCTCGTTTCAATACCGGTGTAACAAACCAGCCACTTATGCCCCTCGATGAGGTCGTCGATGCGGCCAAGGCTGCACGAGCCAATGGCGCGACTCGTTTTTGTATGGGTGCTGCCTGGCGTGGCCCCAAACAGGCGGATTTGGATGCTGTATCGAAAATGATAACAGCCGTGCGTGCCCTCGGGCTGGAGACATGCGCCACTCTTGGCATGTTGCGACCAGGCCAAGCTGAGCAGTTGGCGGAGGCTGGTTTGGATTATTACAATCACAATCTAGATACTGCATCACAGTTCTACGACAACATTATTCATACGCATAGCTATCAAGATCGTATCGATACCCTGTATCGGGTACGCCAAGCCGGTATCAAGGTTTGTTGTGGTGGTATTATCGGTATGGGTGAGTCTCGCATACACCGCAGCGGGTTGATTGTCCAGCTGGCATCGCTGGACCCACCGCCGGAAAGCGTGCCGATTAATATGTTGGTCGCTGTTCCAGGTACTCCACTGGCTAACACGCCGCCACTGGATCAGTTCGAATTCGTGCGTACGATTGCGGTTGCGCGGATTGCGATCCCCACCGCCATGGTGCGGTTGTCGGCCGGACGTACTGCTATGCCAGAATCCATCCAGGCGCTGTGTTTCTTGGCGGGGGCAAACTCGATCTTCTACGGGGATAAACTCTTAACCACGCCAAATCCACAGTCTGATGGCGATCGCGCGCTATTCGAAAAGCTGGGCCTACACGCGATGGAATGCAACACAGATAAGAGCCCGCCGGTGAGGCATTACGAACGTGGACGGCGACGCACGTGACGAATACAAAAGCAAAGTTTCATCTTGGACAGCTTGTGCACCACAAGCTATTTAATTATCGGGGCGTAATCATGGATGCTGATCCTGATTTTCAGGGAACCGAAGACTGGTACGAGCAGGTGGCGCGCAGCCGACCTCCGAAAGACCAGCCTTGGTATCGGGTCCTCGTACATGATGGCCAGCACCAAACCTATGTGGCTGAGCGCAATCTGCAGGCGGATGATACCGGCGGGCCGATTAATCACCCGCTGGTGGGTATAATTTTCAACGCGTTCCGTGACGGCCGCTATACGACGCGGCAATCAATAAATTAATTTGTTATAGAAATGGCACAATCAATAGTGCCACGATGTTGATGATCTTGATCAATGGATTGATCGCGGGACCGGCGGTGTCCTTGTAAGGGTCACCCACGGTGTCGCCAGTCACTGCCGCCTTATGCGTTTCCGACCCCTTGCCCCCCAGGTTGCCGTCTTCGATGTACTTCTTGGCGTTATCCCATGCGCCGCCACCGGTGGTCATGGAAATAGCCACGAAGATGCCTGTAATAATGCTACCCAGCAGCATGCCGCCCAGCGCTTCGGGACCAAGTATGACGCCGACAAGAATTGGCGTCAAAACCGGTAGCAAGGAGGGGATCATCATTTCTTTAATGGCGGCGCGGGTCAGTAAGTCAACGGCACGGGAATAATCCGGTTTTGCCCGACCTTGCATGATGCCTTTTATTTCCTTGAACTGTCGGCGCACCTCCAGCACCACCGAGCCGGCGGCACGCCCCACTGCTTCCATCGCCAACGCCGCAAAGAGATAGGGCATTAGCCCACCAATCAAAAGCCCGATGATGACGTTCGGGTCGGAGAGCCGGAACACAACATCTTCGCCGGTATGTTCAGACAATGCGTGCGAGTAATCGGCAAACAACACCAATGCGGCCAAACCGGCGGAGCCAATGGCATATCCTTTGGTAACCGCCTTAGTGGTGTTCCCAACCGCGTCTAACGGGTCGGTGATATTGCGTACCTTCTTCGGCATTTTCGCCATCTCGGCAATACCGCCGGCATTATCAGTAACCGGCCCATACGCATCGAGTGCCACAATCATGCCAGTCATCGACAGCATGCCGGTGGCGGCGATAGCGATACCGTATAGGCCCGCGAGCTCATACGCACCCCAGATGCTGGCACACACCGCGATCACCGGGGCGGCGGTCGCTTTCATAGACAGGCCCAACCCGGCGATGATATTGGTGGCGTGGCCGGTGGTGGAGGCGGCCGCGATATGACGCACCGGTTTGAAATCGGTGCTGGTGTAGTACTCCGTGATAAGCACCATGGCACCCGTAAGTAGTAAGCCAATGCATGAAGCGCCGAAAATTTCCCAGACGCTGTAGTTTCCGTTATTGGCCATGAGCCAATCAGTGCAGAAATAAAACCCAAAGGCGGCAAGCACGCCTGAAACAATGACGCCAGCGTAAAGAGCGTTCATGATCTTGCCTCCCTCTTTTGCTCGTACGGCGAATGTGCCGATGATGCAAGCAATAATAGAGATACCACCAAGCGCGTGCGGATAGACAACGGCGTTACTGAAGTCCGGTAATAGTAATGCAGCCAACAACATGGTGGCGATCAGGGTTACTGCATAGGTCTCGAAGAGGTCGGCGGCCATACCCGCGCAATCACCGACGTTGTCGCCAACGTTATCGGCGATCACGGCCGGGTTACGGGGGTCGTCTTCGGGTATGCCTTTTTCTACCTTGCCAACTAGATCGGCGCCCACATCAGCGCCCTTGGTAAAGATGCCACCGCCGAGTCGCGCGAAGATGGAGATCAACGAACCCCCGAAGGCGAGCCCCAGCAGAGGTGAAAGCAACTGTTTGATGCTACCGTCCGGGTAGATCGCCACCAGGATTGTATAATAG
>LXTK01000302.1 GCA_001643475.1 Proteobacteria bacterium SPGG2
ATGAAGGAACTAAAACCGAAAAAGTCCGCATTCGCGGCAAGTTCCGGGCGCGCAAGGACGTCTGTGACTTCGCGCCGTTACGGCTGAATTTCAAGAAGAAACAGGTCGACGGCACGAGCGGCTTGCAAATCGCTGGTGCCATCCCCAACGAGCAGGCTACGGCCAGAACGCCCACTAAGAAGTTGTTTTATTATATCGGCCTTACCATCGCTAACGGCCAGCGCCCCTTTGCGATAATCGAGGTAACGGTCTTCTTTGTTATCAATACCGGTTTCTCGTCCACGCCACCACTCACCTGCCAACTTATCATAGTCCACGTCCACTGCTCGAATGTGGTCCGGCGGGACGCCCAGGGACACGCCGAACTCCCTTACCGGTTCATAAAGACCACCGCTAATGATATAGAGCTGATGCCCGAGCGCCATGAGCATATTGACCACGGCAGCCGCATCTTCAACCGTATGGCGCTTGTATACTTCTCGCAGTGCACGTATGTCGCCTCGGGTGGCGTTGATCGCTTGCAGACGCTCGCCATAGATCTCGTCGAGATCGATAAGCCCCTCCATCGCCGCCTGTGTGAGTTCCTTAACGCGTTCGCCTAGACCCGCGTTTACCGCTAGTACATCAATGCCCTCGACGGTTGTCAGCGTCGAGTCACAGTCGAAAAACACGTGCGTGTAGCGCGACCAACGCATGTTATTTGTCAATAACGTTTCGGGTTATTCTCGAATCCACATTTGTTTACTAAACAACAAACCAACGAGCATCATGACCACATGGCGGTGGCCATGCTTTGATTCCACTTGTGTAGTGGAAACGAATCTAGGTAGGCGAAGTCCTTACGATGCCTGGGGCCCCGAAGCAGCGATAAGAAAGGTCCAAGTCTGGCTTGGTCGACTTGCACGCACCTACCTTCAACAGATCGGCAAGTTCCGCCCGAACGGATGTCGTAGACCAATTATCACACATCGCCAAATCGAGGGCGACAAACTGCGAGCAGTCATGAAGATTGTTCGGCTAGAAGATCAACGATTCGCTTCTCAATCGCTTTAGCCCGCTTATCAGCTTTGTGGGTTTCGCCGATATAGGCGGCGCGTACTCTCCCCTGTTTGTCGATCAAATAAAACGTTGGCCAATAGCGATTATCCATAGCCCGCCAATAGGAAAAATCGTTGTCAATCATAACGGGGTGGTCGAGCTCGAACTCCTTAACCTTTTTGACGATGTTCAGACGTATCCGTTCATGTTCAAATTCCGGGGTATGTACTCCGATGACCGTGAACGCTTGATCCGCAAACCGCTTTTCCACAGATTTTAACCACGGAAAGGAGCGGTAACAGTTCCAGCAATCGAAGGTCCAAAAGTCCAAGAGTACGACCTGACCTCGGAGATGTGTGAGGGTCAGCGGCGCCGAATTGATCCATTCGTTGGGTTTGTGATGGGTAAAATTGGGTGCCGCCGGGGCATCACTGATGTCAAAGGCCTTGACCCGGGGCGCAAATACCATGGTCAGCGCCAGCCCGAAGACCCCGATCACCAACAAGCCCATCAATAATTTCTGTTTATACGTCAATACTTAGGTCCTCCCACTAGATGGCATTATTGCTCTGACCCGTCGAGCACTCACAGGTTCCGCCCCCTACCGCGGTTGCAGACAATGTGATAACGCGAGATTATGCTACCGGAAGATGCTGGAGGTGGTAGATGGCTTGGCGTGACTTGAATATTATTGTGGCGTTGCTCGTGGTGCTTGCGCCCTGGACCAGCCTTAGTGCCGACACGAACTTGTCGGCAATCCCTAAGGACCGAAATACGGTACCCGATCGAATCGTGGCCCCAGACAAGGGTGTATTTTTGGTGGCCAAACCGGCGATGCGTGATCCGCGTTTCCAGCGTACGGTGGTATTGCTGCTCGAACACGACGACGAAGGGACGCTGGGCGTGATTATCAACCGCGCAACCGAAATGCTATTGTCGCACGCGCTGCCCGATCTGAAGGGCGCCAAGAACGGAAAACATGCCGTATTCTTTGGCGGTCCCGTGGGGTTGAACACGTTCGTTTTCTTGCTTCGCAGCAGCGAGCCGCCGCGGGCATCGTCGCACGTGATGGCGGATGTTTATTACAGCGCCGATCGAAACACCCTCGAGACTGCACTCAATCAACACAAGAAGACAGACGAATTGCGTATGTTTTTGGGTCACGCCGGCTGGGCGCCAGGCCAGCTTGCCGGGGAACTCTTTCGCGGTGACTGGCTGCTCGTGCGGGCTGATTCTCACAGCGTGTTTGAAAAAAACCTCGATGGGCTGTGGCGAGAACTAATAGACCGCGGGCCCAGACGTGAACTGATCGTCAACGCTATGTACTGATGGCACAAAATCCATCAGTTCATCGATCACGTCTTATCTGCCTTTAACATCTTCTTAAGATCAGCAAAAGGCTTATGGGTAGTCGTCTCGTCTGCGTCGTGCGTGATCACACGGCCATCAGCAGCAAGCTCGTCGATATAGCGAGAGTGTTCGTTATCGTGACAATAACGGCATAAAAGCTCCCAATTGCTGCCGTCGGCAGGGTTGTTGTCGTGGTCGTGGTCTTTGTGGTGCACCGTAAGCTCGAATAAGTTACTGCGATCGAACTGCCGGCCACATCGGGTACACACCCAAGGGTAGATCTTCAGCGCTTGCTCGCGATAACCCTGTGCACGTGCCGCGCGCTCTTTCGTTGCCTCAGCTACGAGTCGGTCGAGCTTGGCGCGATCGGGTTTACTACCCGCTTGCTTCCGTGGGGCAGATTTTTTCTCCACCGTATAGCGTCCTGGGTGTGGTCTAGGTGGTGCTTACAGTTATTTTAGTATTAAAACCGCCCACGGTCGTCCCTCAATTACACCCGCAATAGCGCTAGCTTTCACGCGTCTGCGTCAGAAACAGCTCGCCGCAACTGCTTGGCCCCGCCTCGGTGACGTTTGTCGCTGAGTCGTCGCTCCTTGACGGCCTTCGACAGTCTCGTCTTGCGGCGAGGTTTGGGCCGATGCGTGGCCCTACGTATTAGGGCAACTAGGCGATCGATCGCATCCTGACGATTTCGTTCCTGCGTCCGAAATCGCCGAGCATCTATGACGAGAATACCGGCGCTAGTGATCCGCCTGCCCGCCAATTTTATTAGTCGCTGGCGAACATCTTCGGACAGCAAGGGCGATTTGGCGACGTCAAAACGTAGTTGAGCCGCTGTCGCCACTTTGTTCACTTTCTGTCCACCTGGACCAGAAGCGCGGACAAATCGCAACCGAATTTCGCCCTCATCGAGCGCTAAGGTGCGCGTAACTTGAATCATGGCGTTTTCTACTGCCCGAAACAGAAAGCCCGGCAGATGCCGGGCTCTAGTACGAATCGGTGGCAGATCTCGAACATTCAGAGATCCGGATAATTCGCCTTTCGGCCATCACACCGCTTGGAAATAAGCGTAACCCCCGGCGCGCGCGATGCCTTTACCGGGAACCTCTTATGACATTCCGGACAATAATAGTTTTCTGGGCCCTCGTAACCGATGCGTCCAGGTACTCTGACGCTAAACACGCACCCACAATACCCACACGTCTGCTGAAAGGTCCCGCGGACATAGGGAGGCGTACCTTCTACTAACATACTCATCGATATCTCCTTGCAACTACAAAACGGGCCATCAGTAAAGCGGATATGCCCCGCGATGAGTCGGGCGCGACTTCTTGATCACGGCAACAGCCATATTCCTGCAAAAGATCGGATGATACCACGATCGTGTTGGTTAGGCGTACGGCATTAAGCAAAGTCCGGCACCGGCAGGGCCTTCCGGTGCCTTGGAGTCTCGGGCTTAATACTGATCAGTGATCAGACCGCTCGGTTCGACGCTGGCCAATGATGCGGTTATGATACTGTAAGGTGCACAGTTAAGGCCTCAGTTATGGTGTATGACGACACCAAAGCACTGGAAGCAAGGATCAAGGAACTACAGATCGAGCACCGGGACCTTCACGATGTAATCACGCGACTGTCACAAGATGTATACGTGGATCAACTACAACTGAGACGCCTGAAGAAGCGCAAACTGCAGTTGAAGGATCACATCGAGAGGTTGAAAAGCAAACTTATCCCTGACATGAACGCTTAGCCTGCATTTCTCACCAGCTCTCTACTCGATCGCTGTTCCGGCAATTGCTCCTCGACCGCTGTTCCGGCAACTGCTCCTCGACCGCTGTTCCAGACGCGGTTCTACCTCCTCCATCCATGGAGTCGTGCGTTGCTCTCGGTTGCTGCTCCTGGCGCAACTCTACCTCCTCCTTCCCTGGAGTCGTACCTTCCTGCATCTGACCACCAGGGACGGTGGAAATGCAAAGGGATTGTTGGGAACAATCCTTGCCCTGCAGTCGTCCTCCTTCTGACCACCAGGGACGGTGGAAATGCAATAGGATTGTAGGGCCGCTCCTCCGCATCCTGCGTCCGCGGCATTAGGACATCCCTGTCCGTCAGAACAATCCTTGCCCTGGAGTCGTACCTTCCTACGTCTGACCACCAGGGACGGCCGCTCTCACACGTCCTGTGCTTCGCGGCACCTGCACGTCCTGGTGCAATGGAGGAAGTGCAGCAGGATTGTTGGGCCGCTCCTCCGCATCCTGCGCCCGCGGCATTAGTGCATCTGACCTCCAAGAACGGAGGAAATGCAGAAGGATTGTTGGGCCGCTCCTCCGCATCCTGCGTCCGCGGCATTAGGACATCCCTGTCCGTCAGAACAATCCCTGCCATGCAGGTCAGAACAATCCTTGCCATGGAGTCGTACCTGTGTCTACGGCGTTGCGCTCGGAAAACGTACTCAACGTACTATAAAGTACACTTCCGCGCATTTTCCATCGCGCGCCTTGTATACCCAGGCAGCTCGGTCGCTGTTCCCGACGCGACTCTATCTCCTCCATCCATGGAGTCGTACGCGCCCTCGCCACGACAGCCGGTAGGAAATGCAGGCTGGCCTACATTCCTTGGCGGCTAAATGCAGGCTAGCGCATGGCGCGCTCAAAATCTTCAATAAGGTCTTCGGTATTTTCTATACCTACCGACACTCGAATCAGGTTATCGGAAATCCCCCGCTGTCGTCGTTCGTCGGCCGATAGGCCGGCGTGCGAGGTGGTAGCCGGGCGCGTAATCAGAGTCTCTACCCCGCCTAAACTCGGAGCAACAATGGGTAGTGTTGTGCTCCGCATAAAGCGATCCGCATCCGCCACATCACCCTCTAGTTCGAAACTCAACATACCACTGAAACCATCAAATAGTTCTCGCGCACGTCCGTGCTGAGGATGGCTGGCAAGACCAGGATAGTTGATTTTCTTGACGGCTGAACTTGCCGCCAGAAAATTCGCGATAGCAAGCGCACTCTCATTTTGATGCTTCATTCTTACCGCCAAGGTCTTGATACCGCGATGAAGCAGGAAACACGTATGCGGATCGAGGGTAGCGCCCATATGATCAAGCTTATGTTTAATTTTTTCGACCAGATGAACTCGACCGATAACGCCTCCAGCGACAATATCATTGTGCCCATTCAGGTATTTCGTACAACTATGCAAGGAGAGATCGAAACCCCACTCAGACGGACGGAAATTTATAGGGCTAGCGAAAGTATTGTCTACCAGTGAAACGAGGTTGTGCTCCTTTGCGAAACTAACAACTGCTTTCAAGTCCGTAACCTGCATCAGTGGATTGGATATTGTCTCAACGTAGAACGCTTTGGTATTCGGCTTTAGCTTTTTTCGCCAACTGTCGGGGTCATCACCGTCGACGAAATCCACCTCTATTCCGAAAGAGGGAAAGTCTTTTGTTATCAGATCGTGTGTGCCCCCATAGAGACAGTCCTGTGCGAGAAAATGATCGCCGGACGAAAGAATCGACAAAAGGGATGTCGAGATCGCTGCCATACCACTAGCCGTAACCAGGGCGGCTTCGCCGTTTTCTAACCCCGCCAGTTTTTCATGGAGCACAAGGTGGTTAGGGGTGTTATTAAGTCGTATGTACCTGATGTCGTGATAACCTTCCTCCCCGACGTACTCAAACGTAGAAGATTGAAATATCGGCATACTTACCGCTCCAGCTATTCTTGGCTTCGGTTCACCATCGTGGATCAGCTTCGTTTCGATACGCTTACTCATAAAATTTACTCTCCACTCCTCTTCTCAAACTCAAGGCCGCTTATGGATTCGGAATAACAGTTAGTGAAACGTCATTACCTGAATTACCTCATCCCTACTAATGAGAAATGAGTCCGCGCCATCGTCGACCCGAGCCCCATCGGCGATAGCGGCCCACTGCAAAAACGCCATTCCGTCATGGACTAGTCGTGTACGATACTCATAGCGAGTATTGGGTAACTCTTGGCGCAATAAATCGGCCGCTTCATGCACGCCTTTATGGCCGCGAAATACACCAATACTAGTGGGCAATACACAATCATGAGCGAAGTTACGGCTGACGTCAGTATCCACATCACCGATATGGGCAAGCTCGAGGTGATCGTTAAACACCTCCTCGGTAGAGCGGAAGCGTGCCCCAATAGATTCCTCCTTGAGTTCCTGTGACACCGATCGTAGGTCAATCTAAAGTTAATTCTAAGTACTCAGTACCTTCGATAGGATTGCGGTAGTAAGGTGCTATTGGCTTAAAGCCCAAGTCCTCATAGAGACGCTGCGCCGTTTTCATGGCCGGAAGCGTATCCAAACGCAGGCGTGCATAGCCTATCTTCTTTGACTCTCTAATCGTGGCTTCGATCATGCGCCTGCCGATCCCATGGCCACGATGCTCCTGAACAACATACAACCGCTTAATCTCACCAATATCCCTATCGATGGGCCGCAACCCGATACATCCTGCCACAAGGTTCTGATGTTCGGCCAGCAGGATAAAACCCAGGGGTCGACTATAAGGCACGGACAGGCTTGCGAGCTCTTCATCAAACGACTGAAAGCTTAAATCAATACCCAGCCACTCGGCGTACTCCCTAAATAGCCGTCGCGCGGTTGCTACATCTTTCTCGCTAACTACCTCCCGCAACGTTACTGTTTGGCTTTTTTCTGACATCAATAACCTGGGTTACGGTGAGGATTTCCAGTATATCACCAGGGCCTATTCGCTCGGTGGGTGACTGCTTTGCATGCACCCGGGTCGGCAGCTTACTATGCACAAATGCCTGTAGAGCATTTCCATCCAGCCGTCGAACGTTGGTTTAATAAGACATTCGCAGCGCCCACCGACTGTCAAATCCATGCGTGGCCAGCAATTCGAGCTCGGCAGCACGCACTCATTGCGGCGCCGACAGGTTCTGGCAAGACCTTGGCTGCCTTTCTGTCCGCCATCGATGATCTTGTACGCCAGGCAGAAGTCGGCCCGCTACCCGATGAAACTCAGGTGGTCTATGTGTCACCGCTCAAGGCATTGAGTAATGACATTCAACGCAACCTGGAACAGCCGTTGGCCGCCATCAGGGCAGAATTAAAGGCGCTTTCCGGCGTGGACATCGACATCCGTACCCTAGTACGCACCGGCGATACGCCGGCATCGGTACGCCAGGCAATGCGTCGACGGCCGCCACATATCATTGTGACTACCCCCGAATCCTTGTACATCTTGCTAACGAGTGAGGGCGGACGCAACATTCTGCGCTCAACCCGCAGCGTCATCGTCGACGAAATCCATACGATGGCAGGCAGCAAACGCGGTGCTCACCTGGCTCTGTCACTAGAACGGCTTGAGGCGCTGGCCGGCTCGGGACTCGTGCGAATAGGTTTGTCGGCGACGCAGCGGCCCATCGAAGAGGTCGCACGTTTCTTGGTTGGCAATCACACATTTACCTCTGATGGCAAGCCATCGTGCAACATTATCGATATCGGCCACGTACGCGAGCGAGATCTGGCGATAGAAATCCCCCGCTCGCCGCTCGAGGCGGTCATGTCGCAGGAAGTATGGGGAGAGGTCTATGATCGCCTCGCGGGCCTGATCACCGAACATCGCACGACACTGATATTCGTTAACACGCGCCGAATGGCCGAGCGTGTCACGCGCCACCTAAGCGAGCGAGTCGGCGAACAGAACATCACCGCGCATCACGGTAGCCTTGCTCGCGAACAACGATTTACAGCTGAACGGCGCTTGAAGTCGGGTGAGCTACAGGCACTGGTGGCTACGGCCTCGCTCGAGCTTGGTATCGATATTGGTGATGTCGATCTTGTTTGCCAGCTTGGGTCCACCAAATCTATCGCAACTTTCCTACAGCGGGTCGGGCGTTCGGGTCACTCGTTGACACGCGTGCCAAAGGGCAGACTATTTGCGCTTAGTCGTGATGAACTGGTTGAGAGCGCGGCACTGCTCGATGCAGTTCGTCGTGGCGAACTCGACCATTTGAAGATTCCACAGAAACCGCTCGACGTGCTCGCGCAACAAATCGTCGCCGCTGTCGCCTGCGAGGAATGGTCTGAAACCGAACTATACAATCGTCTGCGCCGTGCCTACCCGTATCGCGAGCTCACCCTTGATGAATTCACCACCGTCGTTCGCACCATTACCGATGGTTATGCGACGGCGCGGGGTCGACGCAGTGCTTATCTACACCGAGATCCTGTAAACAAGCGGCTACGCCCGCGGCGCGGTGCTCGCCTGATTGCGATTACCTGCGGTGGGGCGATTCCCGATAACGCCGATTACAACGTGGTACTCGAACCAAGCGGCCATATCATAGGTACCCTGAACGAAGACTTCGCGATTGAAAGTCTGCCCGGCGATATATTTCAGCTTGGCAACGCCTCCTGGCGCATCCTACGGATCGAGGCAGGGCGCGTGCGGGTGGAAGATGCCAAAGGACAACCGCCTAGTATTCCGTTCTGGTTGGGGGAAGCGCCGGCACGAACCGACGAATTATCTCGCGCTGTATCCCGGCTACGCCAAGAAGTAGGCGAAAGGCTCACTGCTCCCCCTCCCAGGCCCTCGCCCACTAGGGGAGAGCGATCAACCCCACCCCAGGCCTCCCCAGCTTCGCGGGGAGGGAGTGAAAAACTCAACCAGGCGGCCCTAGGGTGGCTCGTAGACGAAGTTGGCGTCGATTCGGCGGCGGCGATGCAGATCGTTGATTACTTGGCAGCGGCCCAAGCAGCACTCGGCGTCATGCCTAGTCATGAATCGTTAGTAGTGGAACGTTTTTTCGACGAAATGGGTGGCATGCAGTTGGTCATTCACTCACCACTCGGTAGTCGGCTAAACCGTGCCTGGGGGCTCGCTTTGCGAAAGCGCTTCTGCCGAAAGTTCAACTTCGAGTTGCAGGCGGCCGCGACGGAAGACGCTATCGTGTTGTCATTGGGACAAACCCATAGCTTTCCACTCGAAGAAGTGGCTCGCTATCTGCACTCTGCCAGCGTACGCCACGTATTAACACAGGCCTTGCTCGATGCACCCATGTTCGCGGTGCGTTGGCGTTGGAACGCCGCCTGCGCCCTCGCAGTACCCCGGTTTCGCGGTGGCAAGAAGGTGCCGCCGCAGCTCCAACGAATTCAGGCTGAGGATCTATTGTCGGTAGTATTTCCCGATCAGCTAGCGTGCTTAGAAAATATCAAGGGAGAGCGCGAAATACCAAACCACCCTTTGGTTTCTCAAACAATATCCGATTGCCTGCACGACGCTATGGCCATCGATGATCTGGAGAAGTTGTTAGTGGATCTTGAGGCTGGACGCATACATGTACATGCACGTGACCTAACCGAACCCTCACCGATGGCCCAGGAAATCCTTAACGCAAGGCCACACGCATTTCTTGATGACGCCCCATTAGAAGAGCGGCGCACGCAAGCGGTGATAAGCCGACGCTGGCTAGACCCAGCAACCGCCGCTGATCTGGGCACCCTCGACCTGCAGGCGATCGAACGCGTAAAACAAGAAGCGACACCAGAAGTGGAGAATGCCGATGAAATGCATGACGCGCTGGTATTGCTTGGAACGCTGACGGACGCCGAAGTCCAACCGGCGTGGCGGTCTTTGCTCGAAGCGTTGATGCAGGGCTCACGCATTACGTGCATGAAATTAACTGAGCAGCCACGCGCCTTATGGGTCGCGGCCGAACGCTTACCTCAGCTGCAGGCGGTATTTCCTGATGCCGAGGCGGCACCACCTCTCAAGGTGCCAGCAGAATTCGTCGGCTCGTGGTCACGCGAGAAAGCATTGGTGGAACTCGTACGCGGCAAGCTCGAGGGCCTGGGTCCAACCACGTCGCAATCGCTGGCAGGATACCTCGGTGTTGCGGTCGCAGATATCGACAGCGCTTTGACGACACTGGAATCCGAAGGCTCTGCCTTGCGCGGTCGCTTTACGCCCAACGCTGACGTTGAGGAATGGTGCGAACGGCGCCTACTCGCACGTATCCATCGCTACACGATTAACCGCCTGCGGAAAGAAATCGAGCCAGTATCGAGCGCGGATTACATGCGCTTTCTGCTTAGTTGGCAACATCTTGGTTCCGACGAGCAACTGCAAGGACCACAAGCCTTGCTTTCTGTTATCGAGCAACTGGAAGGATTTGAAGCACCCGCAGCAGCGTGGGAAGGCGACATCCTGCCCGCGCGGCTCACCGACTATGACCCGGCATGGCTCGATAGGCTTTGCCTTGCGGGTAAGGTGACATGGGTACGACTGACACCACCCAAGAATGGACAAGCCAGGGAACGCACGACCGGACCGCTACGGACGACACCCATAACACTGCTAGTACGAAAGAACCTCGACCCGTGGTACTCGCTAGCATCTAACGTGAGAATAGAACAGACCAAGCTTAGTGCATCGGCCAAACGTATCGCGGCCCATTTGGTCGAACGCGGCGCCTCATTTTTCGATGAACTGGTGGACAACACCGGGCCGTTGCGAGCTCAATCGGAAGAAGCGCTGGCTGAGCTGGTGGCATGGGGATTAGTAAGCGCCGACAGTTTCAGCGGCCTAAGAGCCCTGTTAGTACCTTCCAACCGACGCCGTCCGCTATCAGGGGCAAAGCGTCGACGCAAAGTGGCCGCGTTTGGTATTGAAGACGCAGGTCGCTGGTCGCTTCTCACCCGCCGCCGGACCTGCTCCCGCGAGGAGCCGGGGTTAGAGCCTGAGAATACCCGGCCTACGCATGAGGCCCTAGAGATCGTTGCCCGTACGCTGCTACAGCGTTACGGCGTGGTCTGTAGGCGTGTACTCGAGCGGGAAGCCGCCTTACCGCCATGGCGTGAGCTGTTGTATGTTTACCGACGTTTAGAGGCCCGCGGCGAAATTCGCGGTGGTCGCTTTGTCGCAGGACTATCAGGCGAACAATTCGCACTGTCGGAGGCGGTCGCTACCCTACGAGAGCTACGCCGCCAGCCGCGCTTAGGTACGTTTGTGTCACTGAGCGCGGCCGATCCGTTAAACCTGGTCGGCATCATCACCCCGGGCCAGCGTCTAGCGGCACTGGCGTCTAACCGGGTGTTATACCGAGACGGCCTGCCGGTGGCGCTACAGGCCGGGGGTGACATCCAATTCCTGGCCGAACTCGAGCGCGCCGATGCCTGGGAAGCCAAGAATGCTCTGCTGCGCCGCAGCATTACACCCCCATTGCGCGCCTATCTCAGCTAGGCCACATCCAGCATTTCACACCAGAATATCGGTCGAGAGCGCTTAACACGCCTTATCGGGTCATTTTGGCCTACTTCTTGCCTAACCTTTAGGGCAAACCTGTGAGATGAGTCAAATTGGCGCAGGGCAAACGATTATCACTCTCTACGCTGCTAAGGACGATTATGCGTCCCCTGTCGTTCCGTGGCGCCTTGCCGAACGGCGATTGGGACGCGCATAAGTCGGCCGGAACCCGCGCTTACAAAAGAGGTAATTATGCCGAGGCTGAGGCGCAGTTTGCAGTCGCACTCAAACAAGCGGAGGACCTTGGCACCGAAGGCCCGCGGCTTGGCACTAGCCTGAATAACCTGGCGCTGGTCTACAAGGTGCAACGAAAATTCGGCAAGGCCGAGATTCTGTTTCGGCGCGCCTTAAGGATCTACAAGAAAGCACAACAACCACAGCACCGACACGTAGCCTCTATCCTAAACAACCTTGCCAGCCTCTACCGTATCCAGCGCCGGTATGTCGACGCCGAACGCCTATTGAAGCGCGCGTTGACGATTTGGGAGAACGTGACAGGCCCAGATCATCCGAATGTCGCCAATGGTCTCAATAGTCTGGCCGAGCTCTACCAGGCACAACAAAAACACGATGAAGCCGAACCATTGTTCAAACAGGCGTTGCGAACTTATAAACGTGCCCGTCAACCGCAGCATCCACAGGTGGCCACCATTTTGGGCAACTTGGCCGCCCTCTACCGAAGTCAGCACAATTACGAAGAGGCAGAACGGATCTATCGTCGCGCCGTCGCCGTGGCGGAATCTGCGCTTGGCAACGAGCACCTTATGGTTGCGCAAAGTCTGGAGGCCTACGCTAGTCTGCTAAACGAGACCAATCGTCAGGAACGGGCACAAGAACTGAGTCTTCGCGCGAACACCATCAGAACAAAGCACTCCAATCAGTAGGCAACCACCGATCTCCCGTTGGCTTGCCGGCAACCTAGTGTCATGATGGACACCATCTAGAATACCGCTACAAGGAGGAAGGCTTCGATGACTCAAGACCTGCAAAGCCAAGAACAAGCTTGCGATAGTCTTCGTGACAGGACTTCTCGTTACGTCCTGCGCCTCCTTCCAGCCTATCGACCCCGATACAGTAACGTCCAACAGCAGGTCCAGATCGGCGATACGGTTAGGATAATCGCCAGAGATGGCGGGTAGCGAACGATGCAGGTGTCGGACGTGACACTGCAGGTTCTCTATGGCGAAGGGCCCAATACCTTTGACGATGGCAAGGTTCTGTTGAACGACAT
>LXTK01000135.1 GCA_001643475.1 Proteobacteria bacterium SPGG2
ACTGTGTGGCGCTTTGGCCGTCGGTGCATGGTGGCGAACCGGTGGAGCGCGGCGTCGCACTCGTATCACAAAGCGGCAACATCGCAATCAACCTCACGATGACCAGCCGTTCGATTCCTATTGCCCATGTCATTAGTGTCGGTAACCAAGCCATGCTAGAGGTTGGTGATTATATTGTACCGCTGGTGGATGATCCGCGGGTCACGGCCATCGGCCTATATATGGAGGGATTGAGTAACATCGAGGGCTTTAGCGTTGCCGCAGAATATGCCCTGCGGAAAGGCAAGCCCTTGGTCGCGATTAAGGTCGGCACGTCTGAAATCGCGGCTCGCGTCACTATTTCCCACACCAGCTCACTCTCTGGCTCAGATGCGTTCTATGATGCCTTGTTCGATCGCCTCGGCATAATACGCACATACACCTTGACTGAGTTGATGGAGACGCTGAAGCTATTGTCTCTGTCAGGCCCACTTCAGGGTCGACGAATGGCGGTGCTGTCATGTTCCGGCGGCGAAGCTGCATTGACCGCCGATCTTGCGACAACTCTAGGGCTTTCGATGCCCGAGCTGTCGCAACATCAAGCCGAGTCCTTGCAGGAACAATTACCAGCGTTTGCCAACGTTTCTAATCCGCTGGATTACAACACCTCCATCTGGGGGGATGCGAAGGCGTTACAACGTTGTTTTGCGACCATGATGCAGGGAGATGTTGATGTAACGTTGGTGATCCTCGACTATCCACGGGCCGATGTGGCCGGCTCGGAAGAATGGGATCTGGCCATAGACGCTCTAATCGAGGCGAGTCGCCAGACGAAATCGCGCGCAATGCTCGTCAGTACTTTTCCCGAGCTCTTGCCCCAGCAGGTTAGAAAACGCCTCATCGACGGTGGCATTGTACCTCTGCAGGGCCTAAGCGATGCATTGAAGGCATTGGCGTCGGCGGCTTGGTATAACGATAAGCGCAACAGTGTGACAAGGCTTGCCGAGGGACGGCTGTGTGTACCGGCGTTACCGCAATTGGCGAGTGAGCCGCAACTCATGGATGAGTGGGAGAGTAAACAGGTGCTAGCGGCCTGTGGGTTACGCATACCGGGCGGCCGGCTTGTATCGGCGGCAGAAGCGCCGAGGGCGGCAGCCGATATCGGGTTTCCGGTGGTGGTGAAGGCAGTCGCGTCCACGCTTGCGCATAAGACCGAAATGGGCGCGGTAGTGTTGAATGTCGCTAGTGAAGCGGGTGTCGCTAAGGCGGTGGACAGCATAGGTACCGCGGTGGACGAAGCCATCACACACTTCTTGATCGAACCCATGATTGCGGGGGCGGTCGCGGAATTGATTGTCGGCATTAAGCGAGACGACCAGGTTGGACTTGGGCTTGTCGTCGGCAGTGGTGGCGCCCTGGTGGATTTGGTAAAAGACAGCCGCACTCTTTTGCTGCCAACCGATCGAGAGTCGGTTACCAGCGCGCTGGGCTCGCTGAAAGCCTGGCGCCTGTTAGCCGGGTATCGAGGAGCTCCAGTCGGCGATGGCGATGCAGTGATCGACGCGGTCTTGACCGTCGCCGAATTTGGTCAGCGACATAACGATCGCCTTACTGAGCTCGATGTGAATCCGTTGCTGGTGCTACCGCGAGGTCAAGGTGTGGTAGTAGCCGATGCGGTCATCCGTATGTCCAACGGTTCCGGTACTACAAGTGAGTGACCAGGAAAACAACCCAGTACCCCTGACGGAAGCGCCGGCCTTGTACCACACACGGGTAAGGCCAGAGTGGGTGGATTATAACGGTCACATGAGTGAGGCGTACTATGTCTTGGTTTTTGGCTATACGAGCGATGCGTTTCTCGACTTAATCGGCATGGATGAGATTTATCGCCGGGGTACGGGCCATTCTCTGTATACATTGGAAGCGCATATAAGTTACCTACATGAAGTCGGGGAGGGCCAAGCTTTGGCGGTCAGCACCCAGGTACTTGGCGCAGACGCTAAACGTGTGCGTCTATTTCACACAATGAACCATGCTGACAAGGGACACTTGTTGGCGACAGCCGAACTGATGTTGCTGCACGTTGATACTACACAACCTCGCGCTGCCGCATTCGCGCCTGAAATACAGACCCAGCTGGCACGCGTGGCGCAGGCCCATTCCAAGCTTTCGCGCCCGACGCAAGCGGGGCGGTCAATTGCCCTATAGATTTCTGGCATAGTTGTCAGCGCGCATGGTTACCGTTGCTAACGACAGCGTTGCTCCTAACGAGCACGTGCACCTAAGGGGCGTAGGCTTGGTGTTGTTGGCCGGTGTGTTTTGGAGCACGACGGGGATTATTGTGCGCCTTATCGAGTCTGCGAACGAATGGCAAATAGTTTTTTACCGCTCCATAGCATTGGTGTTGACATTACTCGTTGTGCTTGTTGTTCGCAATGGTCGTGCCATATTCTCGGTCTTTCGCGCGGCTGGGGTTAACGCGATTGTCGGTGGTTTGTGTTTGGGATCAGGTTTTGCCTGTTGGATTTTCGCGCTAACCCATACCACCGTGGCCAATGCGCTGTTTTTGCTTGCTACCGCCCCATTCCTGACCGCTATATTGGCTCGCATCGTCATCGGTGAACGTGTCGCACGTGCGACGTGGTTGGCCATGACAGTGGCGTTGCTTGGGGTCGCAACAATGGTGGGAGAGGGCATCATTGTCGGTACGTTGTTTGGTAACGTCATGGGGCTGACAGCGGCACTGGCGTTTTCCGGGTTTACGGTAGCGCTGCGTCGTGGGAAGAGTGTGGATATGCTACCAACCGTATGCCTGGCTGGTACCTTTGCGTCGATCATCGCCGGCACGGTGCTCCTCGCCACTGGAAGCGGTTTCGTTGTTTCCGGGTATGACTTATCGYTATGTGCCRCAYTGGGGAYAGGRCAGRTTGGTTGTGGCCTTATCCTCTTCACCATCGGTTCACGCTATGTGCCGGCGGCGGAGCTGGCGCTGCTTTCCTTGACTGAGGTGGTGTTAGGTCCGCTATGGGTCTGGATTGGTGTGGGCGAAGTGCCAAGTCTATGGACATTCTTGGGCGGTATTATTGTGTTGGCGGCAGTCACGGGGCGTGCGTTACTCGAAGTCCGACGGCGGCCGCCCATCGGTGTGGTATAATTTCAGCTGTATTTTTCCCGCAAGCGGTTTTTGTCGATTTTGCCGACACTGGTCTTTTCAATGGCTTCGACAAACTGTATGCGATCGGGCACCGCCCACGGTGAGACCACACCTTTGTCGGCTTGCGCTTGTACTAGCGTCTTTATCTCGTCTTCGCTAACCGCGTTTTCGAGGTCCGAGTTTAGTACCACAAGCAGCATGGGTCGTTCACCCCATTTTTCGTCAGGCACGCCAATTGCTGCGACTTCGCTGACATTAGGGTGTTGCGAAACAATGTCTTCGAGTGTAAGAGAAGAGATCCATTCACCGCCAGATTTGATCACATCTTTTATACGGTCCGTGACCTTTAGGTAGCCATCGGCATCGATATTGCCGATATCGCCGGTGTGAAGATAGCCGCCTCGCCACAGTTGCTGCGAGGCATCTGCATCCTTTAGATAGGCCTGCGTAAGCCATGGCGCGCGGACCACCACTTCACCCGTCGCATGCCCATCATGGGGTATGTCTTCCATATTTTCGTCGACAACACGAAGATCAACCAGAGGTAGGGGTCGACCAGCCTTGCACCTGATCGTAAGTTGCTCTCCCGAATCGGCTTGCAGCATGTCGGCATCGAGCTGGGCCAGGGTAAGTACCGGGCAGGTCTCCGACAACCCGTAGCCACCAAATATATCGATACCCAGCGCCATCGCCTTTTCGGCCAGACTCCTTGGAAGCGCCGCACCACCAATCACGACTTTCCAGCCGCTTAGATCTGTGTCTTCTGCCGCGGGATGGCTCAGCAGCATGTGTAAGATTGTTGGTACACAGTGGGAGAAGGTCACGCCTTCGCGTTCGATCAATGCCAGCAGTGCCTGCGGATCATAACGACCAGGGTAAACCTGCTTTACACCCATGACCGTCGCGATATAGGGAATCCCCCATGCATGCACATGAAACATGGGGGTAATGGGCATGTAGACATCATCGCGATGGAACCTGGCGTGACACCCGGCGGTTCCCAGACCACTCATGACACCTAGGGTATGAATCACCAACTGGCGGTGACTGTAATAGACGCCCTTGGGATTCCCGGTCGTGCCCGTGGTGTAGAATGTGGTTGCACGTGTATTCTCATCAAAGTCCTGGAAGTCGTAGTCTTCGTCACCACTGTCCAGGAGCTGCTCATAGTCAGCTATGATGTCGATTGGCACATTGGCAGCATCAGCGTCGTCCGTGAGAAAGATGAATTTTGGTTTCCTCTCTATGCGATCGACGATCTGCTCAAGCAGGGGTACGAAATCGGCGTGAACGAGAATTACATCGTCCTCGGCGTGATTGATGCTATACAAGATCTGTTCAGGCGATAGTCGTATGTTGATGGTGTGCAGTACGGCGCCCATCATGGGGACAGCAAAGAAGCATTCCAGATAACGGTGGCTGTCCCAATCCATTACCGCCACGGTATCATCGGGTTTGACGCCGCATTTACTGAGACCGCTGGCGAGCCGGCTGATCCGTCGACGCAAGGTTCGGTAATCGTAGCGGGTGCGATCGGCATAGACGATTTCTTGTCGAGCCGCCTGTGCTCGGGCTGTAGGCAACAAATGCTTAATTAGAAGCGGATAACTATAGGCAGAAGGCGTGGGTTCTAAGATGCGCATGGGCATACGGACCCCACGTGTGGTCGGGACGGGGTGCGATTAGGAGGTAGAGGCAGAAGCCATCACACCTCGGTCTTTTCGTTGCTTTAGCACACCGTCTAACCAATCTGGGTCCATCTCCGGGACCGACGACAGCAACAGTTCGGTGTATTCATGGTGTGGTGGCGTGAATATCTCTTCTTTTGGTCCCTGTTCGACGATGCGTCCCTGCAACATGACGACAACTTCATCGGCGATGGCGCGTACGGTTGCCAGGTCATGGGTGATAAACATATAGCCCAGATTGAGCTCCTGTTGGAGCCGGTCCAGTAGTTTCAAAATACCTTCGGCAACTATCTGATCGAGCGCTGACGTCACTTCGTCACAGATAATGAATTCGGGTTCTGCCGCAAGCGCACGTGCAATACAGATGCGCTGCTTTTGCCCACCAGAGAGCTCTCCCGGGTAGCGTTCGATGAACTGGGACGGCTCCATCTCGATCATTTCCAAAAGCTCTCTGATTCTTCGATCAAGTTCTGCACCTTGCAGCCCGAGATAGAATTGTAGTGGCCGGCCGATGATGGAGCGAATGCGTTGGCGCGGATTAACCGCCGTGTCCGGCATTTGGTAAATCATTTGTGCGTGGCGCAGTTCTTCCTTTGAACGCTTGCGGTAATCACGGGAAAGCCGTTTGCCGCGAAACAGCACCTGGCCTTCCCTGGGCGGCAATAGCCCAGTGATCACACGTGCCGCCGTGCTTTTGCCACTACCAGACTCACCAACAATAGCAACCGTGCGTCCACTATAGACTTCGAGATTGATATCGTGCAGCACGTCTACCGGACCGTAACCAGCCGTCACGTGATCGACTTTGATAAGCGGTATGTCATCAGATCGTTTGGTTTCGGTCTTGCGAAAACTGCGCACCGCCCACAAGGTCTTGGTGTAACTCTCCTGGGGGTCAGACATCATGGTTCTGGTGTCCGCCTCTTCGATAAGATCACCGTAGCGCAGGACCATGATGCGATCGGCCATTTGGGCCACCACCGCGAGGTCGTGGGTGATGTAGATGGCGGCTGCATTGAACTGCTCGACGATGTCTCGAATGGTGGCCAGCACCTCGATTTGGGTGGTGACATCGAGTGCGGTCGTGGGTTCGTCAAAAACAAGCAAGTCCGGACGGCAGGCCAGGGCCATCGCGGTCATGGCGCGCTGCAGTTGTCCGCCGGATACCTGGTGGGGATAACGGTAACCGATGTTTTGCGGGTCAGGGAGCAGCAGCCGCCCATAGAGATCCTTGGCATCGGCGTCCGCTTCACGCTTGTTCTTTACGCCATGCTGTACCGGCCCCTCAGAGCACTGGTCGATGAGTTTGTGCGCCGGGTTGAAGGCAGCGGCGGCGCTCTGGGCCACGTAGGCGATATGCACGCCGCGCAATTTGCGTTTTTGCTCTTCACTGGCGGACGTCAGATCGATGCCGTCAAAGACGATGGAGCCGCCGGAGATGCGGCAACCGGGTCGGGCGAAACCCATGGCAGCAAGGCCGACGGTGGACTTACCGGCCCCAGACTCTCCGATCAGACCCAATACCTCCCCGCGTTTGAGGGTGAGATCTAGTCCTTTTACGATTTCATGCCACTCGTCTTCGGCTTGCCCCTCAATGCGCAGTCCGCGTATTTCGAGCAGGACGCTATCTTTCGAATCGCCTTTTCCCTTAGTGGTCATCTTTTAGCCCACTGGTCTTGTGCAGGAACCAATCGACGACGAAGTTGACGCCGACTGTTAGCAAGGCGATGGCCGCCGCCGGTAGCAATGGTGTGATGTCGCCATAGGTGATCAATGTGGCGTTGTCCCGCACCATGGATCCCCAGTCCGCCGTCGGCGGCTGAATACCCAGGCCGAGAAAACTCAGGGCGGCGATGGTCAAGAACACAAAACAGAACCGTAGGCCGAACTCCGCCACCAACGGTGGCAGTATATTCGGCAAGACCTCGCGGGTGGTTATCCATCTCATACCTTCTCCGCGCAGTCGTGCCGCTTCGACAAAGTCGAGCACGACAACGTTTAGGCTTACCGCTCGGGCAAGGCGGAACACGCGGGTGGAGTCCAGAACGGCGATGATAACTATCAGCGTCGGGATGGAGGTGCCGAAGATGGTGAGCAACAGGAGTGCGAAAATCAATGCCGGTATTGCCATCAAGAC
>LXTK01000293.1 GCA_001643475.1 Proteobacteria bacterium SPGG2
TTTTATGCCCAAGTTCTTATCCCGATTGGGACACCATGGTACCCGCCCCTCGAGCACGCCCGAGGCATCAATAATCTCCGCCACAGCCTCCTCCTGACGATAAGCCATGACGTGAACACCGCTAATACCTTTGATTTCACGAATCTGTTGAATCATCTCCATACACACCTTTCTGCCCTCGAGCTTTTGTTTTTTTGCGCCAGCCAGACGGTCGATAATCGCATCAGGAATATGTACACCAGGCACATTGGTTCGAATCCAACGTGCTGCATTGGCCGAAGCCAGCGGTCCAACCCCGATCAAGATAAAGCAGCGCCTGTGCAAATCCATATCGCGTGCGCGATCCATGAATTCTTTGAGCCGCGGAATATCGAAACAATACTGCGTTTGCACAAACTGCGCGCCAGCGACAATCTTTTTCGCCAACCGCATTGGTCTAAGATCGTAGGGGGGAGCAAACGGATTGCTGGCGGCACCAAGAAACACACGCGGCGGACTGGTCAATTTTCGTCCGGTCAGGAATTGTGACTCATCACGCATTAAACGAATCATTGCTAACAATGACATGCAGTCGAGATCAAACACCGGCTTAGCCTCAGGTTGGTCGCCCACCTGCACACCATCGCCGGTCAGACACAATACGCTGCCGACACCTATAGCAGCGGCGCCCAGCACATCGCCTTGAATGGCCAGACGGTTACGGTCTCGACAAGAAATCTGCATAACTGTTCCATAGCCAACGCGCGTCAACAGTGAACACACGCCTACACTCGACATATGGCAGTTCGCCCCGGATCCATCCGTAGCGTTAATCGCATCCACGAAGCCATCGAATACACTTGCTCGTACATAGACTTCTTCAGGATCCGCTGAATCCGGCGGTGACAACTCAGCCGTCACCGCAAATTGACCCGCACGTAATACCCTTTCCAGGCGTCCGCCTGATGAGTGCCCGGGCAATACCGGTAATGGATCTCCTGGGTTTTGTGGTTCGTCTTCTAATTTCATATTAAAGACTCACTGCTGGCCTTCTCTTTCACCACCCGTAGCCACGACGATGTCCCCCGCAGCTGTGCATTCACGGGTGGTTGAACTATCTGGATATTTGCCCCTTCGCGCATACGTTGCTTGCCCTCCCAGGCCGCGACCCACACGCACTGCATGTCCGGTATCAGCTCGCAGTTACCGTCCTGTCGCACACCACCACAAGGACCATTACGCAATTGCTTGGGACAATTCATTGGGCAAGACATACCCGTGGAGCTGAGCACGCATTGGCCACACATCTGGCAGTCAAAAAGGAATCCTTTGATTACACGCTCTGCCACCGCCACAGGCTTCTCCAGCCGTGCATAGCCGATCGTTTTGAAAATTGGGTGGAGTCTTGTGATGATTAACTCGAAGTGATGATAAATCGCTTCAAGCAAGCGAGCCCGACGTACCGACCAACGGCGTACCGCATACATGCGTGCTAGTCTCCGGCTAGCTATTATATTTTCGTGCACCGCCCGATTTGATCAAACACTCTAAATCTTCATCAGAGTATCCGGTCTCGAGGCGTGCCGCTTCTGTCTCGGCTTCTTTCTTAAGGTCGTCACTACACTGACGCGGTTCACGCCGCCAATCTGCAAGATAGGCATCGCTACTACCCTTCCCGGCACGCATGGCGGCACGGTCAATCGCGACCTGGAACCGCCGTGACAACTGCACCTTAGCACTATCGCGTCCCCGTTTAGCGATTACCTGAGCGGGAATATCACGCCAGAAGACTGTAATTAACTTGGCCACGTGGCGGTCTTAGCGTTTAGGTCAGCGAGCGCCCGCGTCAAATCACCATAGCCAGAGAAACGATATTCGAATTCAAGGCCAAGGTATTTGGCAGCTTCCCGGGCCTTAGCAACCAGGCGTGGTTCCTCGATTTGCGCCAGGTAGACCAACTTCCGGTAGTTACCGAAGTACTCGGGCATCAACTGAGGATGACGGTCTAACCCTAATCCACGATATATCAGGCGATCAAAATGCTGTGCGAGGAAATCCGTGAGGTAGAAAGTCCCCGGCTCAGCGTCGGAGAGTTCGGCGAACGTTTTAGCGCCAGCAAAGAATTCATAACAATGCGCACCAGGAATCCGTTCAACGCCCTCTTCCTTTAACACTTGATCGAGTTGGCCACCGGTACCGCAATCTGCGTAGGCGACAAAGATACGCGCGAAGCGACCACGCGCGGCACGGATCTTGTCGCGGACCCCATCAGGAATCTTGTCGGGTGTGTTGTGCCACTCTGCCGGCAAACACTGTACCGTCATGTGCTGCCATCGATTGGCGCGAACCAAAGCTACGATCTCGCGCGCCAACGCCCCGCAAGCGATGATCAGGACAGCAGAGCACTTCGGCACTAAGTCCCAACCTCTTGCGAACGTGCTTCCCCCGTACCACCGGCCCGACGTTCGGCCATTAGCGATTTGGCGGTCTCAACCGCCACCGCAGCGTCGCGGCAATAGGCATCGGCGCCGATCGCCTTGCTGAATTCTTCGTTTAGGGGCGCACCACCGACCATCACAATGTAATCGTCGCGAATACCTTGTTCAACCATGGTATCAATCACGACTTTCATGTATGGCATAGTCGTAGTAAGCAGGGCCGACATACCCAAGATGTCGGCCTTGTGCTCTTCTAACGCTTGCAAGTAGTTTTCCACTGGATTATTGACTCCGATATTGATGACCTCAAATCCAGCGCCTTCCATCATCATGGCTACTAGGTTCTTCCCGATGTCGTGGATATCGCCTTTCACCGTACCAATCACCATCTTGCCGACAGGAGGTGCGCCCGTTTCGGCAAGTAATGGACGCAGGATAGCCATTCCACCTTTCATGGCATTGGCCGCCATCAACACTTCGGGAACAAACAGTATGCCATCACGGAAATCGATACCGACAATGCGCATACCCTCGACGAGAGCGTCGTTTAGAACCTTATCGGGCCCCCACCCTCGATCGAGTAATATGTGGGTACCTTCTTCGATTTCCTCCTTGAGCCCGTCATACAGATCGTCATGCATCTGTTCGACAAGTTCATCATCGGACAGTGATGAGAGATCGATATCCTCCTCATTGCCATCACCTTTCTCGACATCGGACATAGTTGCCCCCTGTTACCTCTGTCGGCGCCACCCCGATAGTAGCGCTCTGCTCGAAGGGTAGCCGAAGGGTAGTCGGTAGTATAGACAGCTGCTGATCTCGCGACGACGCGGGATTGCGGGAAAACGACACTTATGCGGCCTTTTCGGCATCAGTAGGCGGCACCGTGGGAGACGGATAATACGAGGACACGGTCACCCCCCGGTTCCTCCTCCGCTTGTCGGCGGAGGTTAGGAGGGGGTGGCATTCACATCCACGACGACCCGGCCCCGCACCTGCCCTTTGAGGATTGAATCTGCCAGCCGCGGAATCTCGCTAAGGCCGATCTTGTGCGTCATCTTAGAAAGACGATCGGGCGGCAAGTCGGCTGCCAGTCGTGACCACGCGCGCTTGCGTCGTTTCGCCTCACACATGACAGAATCTATACCGAGCAAGGCAACACCACGGAGGATAAAAGGAAACACCGTCGTCTCAAGCGCAGTGCCGCCGGCAAGGCCACAGGCAACAACCGTCCCACCGTATCGCATTTGACTTAATACCGTCGCAAGTGTCTGCCCGCCGACCGTATCGATGGCGCCAGCCCAAGTCTCTTTTTCCAAAGGCTTGGCGTCGCGCCCCAAGTCCTGACGGCCGATAAATTCGTTCGCTCCCAAAGTCTCAAGATAATCACGAAGCTCGGCACGACCAGTGGATGCCGTGATGGTATAACCCAACTTAGCAAGCAGGGCCACCGCCACGCTGCCGACGCCGCCGGCTGCCCCGGTAACGACCACCGGCCCGTCGCCAGGTTTTAGCCCGCGATCCTCGAGTGCCATCACCGACAACATAGCGGTAAATCCGGCCGTACCGATCGCCATCGCTTGCTCTAGATCTAGCCCGCGCGGCAGGCGTGTAAGCCACTCCGAATTAACGCGCGCCTTCTGCGCGAATCCACCCCAATGACTTTCGCCAACACCCCATCCAGTGAGTACGACCTCATCGCCCACTTTAAAATCCTTACTATCGGATTTTGCAACCACCCCAGAAAAATCGATCCCGGGGACCATCGGGAACTTACGCACAACCTTACCTTTGCCGGTGACCGCCAAACCATCCTTATAATTCAGACTGGAATAGGCAACATTCACCAGCACATCACCTTCGGGCAATGCGTCGAGCGTCAGATTCTGAAAGGCGTAACGCGTGTCCTTGTCTTGTTGCGTCAACACCAAGGCTCTAAATGTCTCTTGTGTCACGAAACTCCTCCTACATTGACAACGCCAACCGTAAGACTAGGCGCTTACAGGACTCTCTATACGAGTCGACGGCCGGGCTACAATATCCATGGTGGACTGGTTGATTATCGAAA
>LXTK01000251.1 GCA_001643475.1 Proteobacteria bacterium SPGG2
CGAGGATCGCGATCGATTGGGTGAGGATGGTACCGTCCTCTAACTGCAACGCGGGAACCAGTCCCTGTGGGTTTATTTTCAGATAGCCTGCCGCTACTTCCTCATCCTTGAGCAGGTCGACGGTTATTCTTTCGTACCGAATACCCTTAAGGTTTAGCGCAATACGCACCCGGTAGCTGGCCGATGATCGGAAATAGTCGTAAAGTTTGAGCAACGCGACTACGCCGGGGTGTACTGCGAAACGGTTTGATCTATGGCGCCGAATATACTTTCTTGGTTGGCGTTTAACATTTCTATTTTGATTCGGTCACCGAATTTCATGAAAGGGGTTTTGGCTTCGCCCTGATTGATAGTTTCCAGCATACGTACTTCGGCCAGACAACAGGATCCGTTGGATCGGTCACGGTTGGAGATTGTGCCAGAGCCAATGATGGTGCCCGCCCCGAGTGGGCGCGATTTCGCGGCGTGGGCGATCAAAGTCGGAAAATCGAAGGTCATATCAACCCCCGCATTAGGGGCACCGATACGGTTACCGTTGAGCTCGGCAATTAGCGGCAGATGCAGTTTCTTGCCATCCCAGGCGTTGCCTAGTTCGTCAGGTGTTACCGCAACTGGGGAAAACGCGCTCGAGGGTTTGGATTGAAAAAAGCCGAAACCCTTGGCGAGCTCTCCAGGAATCAGATTACGCAATGAGACGTCGTTAACCAACATGAACAGTCTGATGAAATCAGATGCGTGCTCGGCGGTTACCCCCATGGGCACGTCATCGGCGATCACCGTAATCTCAGCTTCGAAATCGATACCCCAGTCCTCACTGATCACTTCAATATTGTCATTGGGCCCGATGAATTGGTCCGAACCGCCCTGATACAACAGTGGGTCGTGCCAAAAACTATCGGGAAGTTCGGCGCCACGCGCCTTACGTACCAACTCGACGTGGTTCACATAAGCGCTACCGTCGGCCCACTGGTAAGCCCTGGGTAAGGGTGCGGCGCAGTCTGATGTCTTGAAAGGTAAGCCTTTGGCTTGATTCTCGTTCAACTCCCGGTATGCGTTCGATAGTGCAGGGTAGGCGTCGCTCCAACTATCCAGGGCGGCCTGCATGGTCGTTGCGATCGACGTGACAGGTTGCATACGTTGCAAGTCACGACTCACGACCACTAGTTGTCCATCGCGGCCATATTTTAGGGAAGCCAGTTTCATTTCTCTTTTTTGGAATTGCGCCAGGACGAGACGTAGCCCTCCCACTCGACCGACATTGCGTTCGGCGTGATTTGTAATGCATCGCGGGTATCTATCATGACCGCGACTTCGTCGGTTTCCTTTTTGGCGTGCTTCTGACCCGCGGCAAACGCCTTCGGATGCGGACCGTGGGTAAATCCGCACGGATGTAAGGTCATCATGCCGGGGTGAATGTTGTCGCGGCTAAAAAAATCGCCATTGTGATAAAAAATTAGTTCGTCGAAGTCATCGTTGCTGTGATAGAACGGTACTTTGAGTGCACCCGGATCGGATTCAATCGGCCGTGGACAGAACGTACAGACGACGAAACGATTTCCGACAAATGTGGTGTGTGCGGACGGTGGTAGATGATAGCGATGGCTCATCAACGGCCTAATATCTCGCCAGTTGATTTTGACAACGATTAACTCGCCCTTCCATCCCTGCACGTCCAGCGGATTAAAGGGGTAGCGGATGGTCGATATCTGATTATTTCGTTTTACCAGTACGTTCCAGGGGTTTTCTCCTTGTTGTTGTTTGAATGTGGCATCCAGATGTGGTGTGTCTAGGATGGCAGGATCGAATATCGCATGCGGACCGACAATACCCTTATCCGGTAGTTGGTAGCTGCTGTTGGTTGCTTCGATCATCAATAAAGTGGTCGGCTGCGAGATTTGCAAACGCCACATGGTTCCTCGCGGCAATAGAATATAGTCGCCTTCGGTAAATGTGAGGTGACCGAAATCACAGAACAGTGAGCCGCCACCTGCGTGTACAAACAGCAACTCGTCACCATCACTGTTACGTGCCAGATATGTCATATCCTCATGGCACCGCCACAGACGAATTCGACAGTGATTATTGAAGAGCAATGGTTCCACGTCCCATGCGATGGCGTCGGTGGCCGTCAGTTTGTTGGTATCGAAAGCGCGCGGCCGTAGTGGTCCTTCGAACTCTATCCACTCTGTTGGCGGGTGGCTGTGATAGAGATGTGTGGCGGGGCCGAAGAAGCCTTCTTTGCCCATTTCTCGCTCAAAGCAGCCATCTGGAATATCGGCGTGCGCCTGGCGCGAGGCATTGCCTTCGATACGCGGGAAGCGAATCCAGTTTCTCATCGGTGCATCCTAGGTCTGCCCTAAGACACCGCGGCGAATCTGATCTTCTTCCATAGATTCGAACAGTGCCTTGAAATTGCCTTCGCCGAAACCCTCATTACCCTTGCGTTGGATGATCTCGAAGAAGATCGGGCCGATCTGATTGGTGGTGAAGATCTGGAGCAACGTGCCCTGACCTTCGGTCGGTGCACCATCGATCAGGATTTGACGCTTGGCGAGTTCGGCTACATTTTCGCCGTGGCCGGGCAGGCGTCGGTCGATTTGTTCGTGGTAGGTATCGGGTATCCGCTGAAACTCGATGTTGTTACTACGCAGCGTATCTACGGTGTAGAAGATATCATCCGTGCCTAAGGCGATGTGTTGGATGCCCTCACCTTTGTATTCACGCAAATACTCTTCGATTTGCGACTTGTCGTCCTGCGATTCATTAATCGGGATACGGATTTTTCCACAGGGGCTGGTCATGGCGCGACTGAGTAGGCCGGTCAGCTTGCCTTCGATATCGAAGTAGCGAATCTGCTTGAAGTTGAACAAGCGCTCGTAGAATCCGGCCCATTTATCCATGTTGCCGCGTTGCACGTTGTGAGTCAGGTGATCGATGTAAGTGAGCCCGGTACTGTTAACGAGTGCCTGATGTGGCAGCGGCTCAAAATCTACGTCGTAAATGGTGTTAGTGCCGTAACGGTCGACCAAATAGAGTCGGCTGCCACCGATCCCCTCGATGGCGGGAATATTCAATTCCATTGGCCCTGGCATCTGTTGGATCGGTTTGGCCCCGAGTTCGACACACCGCTTGATCGCATGCTGGGCGTCGCGCACACGAAATGCGATGGCACACACCGATGGGCCATGATGTTTGGCAAATTGTTGGGCGAAGCTGTCTGGCTCGGCGTTGATGATGAAGTTGATATCGCCCTGGGCGTGAAGCGTCACATTCTTGCTACGATGCTTGGCGACGGTGGGAAATCCCATGGATTCAAACAGTTGGCGCAACGCGGCCGGGTCGGGCGCGGTGTATTCGACGAATTCGAACCCATCGGTACCCATCGGGTTGTCATGGAGCATAGTCACGAAACCTCCACCGTTGTTCTCGGGGTGGATTCTTGCAGTGAGCCGAAAATCCACATATAGTTTCAACTGAAACTATAATAGTTCCACATGAAACTATTTGCAAGAGGGCGTCAATGGACACCGATGATACGTTGGTACTGGAATCTTTCCTGCCGTACCGCCTGTCGGTATTGTCGAATCGGGTGAGCTCGACTATTGCCGCGCTTTATGCGGATCGTTTCAGCCTGACGATTCCCGAATGGCGGGTTATTGCCGTATTAGGTCGATTTCCCGACTTGTCGGCGGCCGAGCTAGTGCAAAGAACTGAAATGGATAAGGTGGCGATTAGCCGTGCGGTATCCAGGCTTCTTAAGACGGGTCGCATACGCCGGCGGGTGTTTCCCGATGACAGGCGGCGCTCACTGCTTGAACTATCTAAGGCAGGCCAGAAGGTATATCAACAGATTGTCCCGCTCGCGCGATCGTATGAACAAGGGTTGCTAAGCGCGTTGAGCCAGCGTCAAAAAAACACGCTAGATAGTCTGCTCAACACCTTGCTCGCGAGGTCGTTGGAAATGAAGGAAATCGAACCGCGATGAATTACGCAGATTATCTAAAACTCGATCAACTACTTTCGATTCAACAGCCGGAAAGCGATCGGCTTGGTCGACCTGCGAGAGACGAACTCTTGTTTATCATCGTGCACCAGGCTTACGAGCTTTGGTTTAAGCAGATCTTGAACGAGCTGGACGTTGCTGATCAGGCTTTCACTGAGGACCACGTTGACGACGCTGATATCGGCAAGGTGGTTCATGCGTTGGATCGAATCGCCGTTGTACTGCGCGTATTGGTAAACCAGATCGATATACTGGAAACCATGACGCCACTCGATTTTCTCGAGTTTCGCGATCTACTGATTCCGGCCTCTGGATTCCAAAGTGCACAGTTCCGACAGATAGAAGTACGTTTGGGTTTAATGCCTGAAGCCCGTATAAGTTTTAACGGGCAGTCTTATAAGAGCAAGCTACGGGCGATTGATCAACGACTATTGTCGAAGCTTGAGTCGCAGTCGTCGTTGGCAGATCGCGTAGAAACCTGGTTATTGCGCACCCCGTTTGTAGTCTGGAAGGATTGGGATTTCGAAGACGCATACTCGCGAGCAGTAGCAACGATGTTCGCAAACGAAAGGCACATGATTAGCGAGAATCCTGAACTAGACCAAGAGCAACATGATCGACAACTGAGAAATGTAGAGCAGTCTGAAGACGCATTTAGATCCATACTGCAGCCTGTTGATGGCACCGTAGCCGCACCGGGCTGGCGTTTTCGCCCGCAAGCGCTATTGGCCGCTCTATTTATCAATCTCTATCGCGATGAGCCAGCGTTACAGCTACCGTATCGATTGCTGACAGCTTTGATGGACATCGATGAGCTACTAAGTACCTGGCGCCATCGGCATGCGTTAATGGTACAGCGCATGATCGGGCGTAAGATCGGCACCGGCGGGTCCTCGGGCCATGATTACTTGAAGAACTCGGCTGAAAAACACCGGATGTTTGGTGATTTGTTTGCCTTAGCAACGTTTTTGATCCCGCGATCGGCGCTGCCACCGCTTCCACCCCATGTCCAGCGAGCAATGCGCTATCAATATACTGACACAGCGAGCTGAAGGGCCTTGAAGAGTTATAAGTCGCATTTTAGCCAGTCGCTGTTGCGAACTGGTGCGGCGCTACATTTCGCAGCCCATTCGCATCATCCCTGGCCCGATGTTTCGTTTGTAGCGCAGCAGCAGGCTTGGCAGGATGCCGCCATTCATCTCGACCGGAAGTGGGACAATGTGGTGGCCGCGCAAGAACGGCTTGCACGCGGCCATGTGGCCCGGCACCTCAACTTACGTTCGTCCGACACCGTCGTGTTTGCCCAGAATACTCACGAGTTGTATCTGCGTCTGCTTTCTTGTTTGCCTGCCACGACAAAACCTAGAGTCTTAAGCAGTGACTCCGAGTTCCACAGCTTTTCCCGACAGAGTCGACGCCTGGCCGAAGCCGGGTCGATACAACTGGACCTGGTACCAACCAATCCGATCGCCAGTTTTGCAGACAGGTTGGTGAAGTCGGCGCAACGCTTGCAGCCGAATCTCTTGTACGTCAGTCACGTGTTTTTCGATTCCGGTTGGTCGTTTGATTCGTTTGCGTCGCTGATTGACGAAATCGATGATCATGTCCTCGTAGTGATCGATGGTTATCATTCGTTTCTGGCACGTCCAGTAGACTGGGCGCCCTGGCAGGATCGATGCTTCTACCTGGCGGGTGGATACAAGTATGCTATGGCCGGAGAGGGGTGCTGTTTCATGCACTGTCCGCCGAACTATGGTGCGCGACCGATTAACACCGGTTGGTATGCAAGCTTCGGGTCGCTGGCGCAGCCGCAAGAACAGATCACGTATCCGGCAGACGGACAGCGCTTTAGAGGTTCTACCTACGACCCAACGTCGATCTATCGCTTCAATGCAGTGATGCAATGGATGCTCGACCAGGGCTTGGATGCGGCGACGTTATATCGACGTTCTATGGAGGTCCAGGATTTATTTCTCGCGGCGGTTGAAACGAAAGACCTGTGTATCGGCACTCTACTATCGAACCCTGACGGCAGTCGATTCAGTGCTGATGGTGATCGATGGTTATCATTCGTTTCTGGCACGTCCAGTAGACTGGGCGCCCTGGCAGGATCGATGCTTCTACCTGGCGGGTGGATACAAGTATGCTATGGCCGGAGAGGGGTGCTGTTTCATGCACTGTCCGCCGAACTATGGTGCGCGACCGATTAACACCGGTTGGTATGCAAGCTTCGGGTCGCTGGCGCAGCCGCAAGAACAGATCACGTATSSGSCAGACGGACAGCGCKACGTTCACGCAAGCCGACCTGGCGGCGGTGGTGACGGTCGGCGCCGACGAGCCGGCGCGCTTTGCGCTCAATCTGGCGACGATCGACGGCACCGCCGTGCTCGACAGCAACGGCGCCACGGTGTTCTCGCAGGGCGTGCAGGTATTCTTCAACGTCAACGGCAGCGTCATCGAGGGCGTTGCCGGCGCGCGCGTCGTCTTCACGCTGACGCAGACGGCGGGCGCGGGCACGCCGGACGATCCGACGGACGATGAGTTCACCTTCAACCTGAACGACCAACTCGACCATCCGACGGCGGATGGCAACGACAGCGAGATCTTGACGCTGAACCTGACGCCGGCGTTCACGGCGACGGACGCAGACCTCGACCCGGTTGTGCTGGCGGCCAATACCATCAAGGTCGATGTGGAGGACGACGTGCCGGTGCTGTCGGGCGCGATGGCGACGATCCTGGTGCACGAGGACGCGCTGGGCCAGATCGCAGGGACCGGCGCGGGCAACAACCCGGACGGCGATCTGTCGACCGGCAACCTGGAAGCCGGGACGGGCCAGACGGACAGCGCGACGTTCACGCAAGCCGACCTGG
>LXTK01000279.1 GCA_001643475.1 Proteobacteria bacterium SPGG2
TCCCGTCCCACCAGCTTGGCTTCGAATTCCTTTTGATTGGAAAGCCTCACGACGATCTTATCACCACTCTCCACCACATGGTTATTGGTTAGGATATAGCCTTCGCGATCAACCACAAAACCAGATCCCAGGCTCTTCTGGCGGAAGGGCCCACGGGGTACGGGATCACCAAAGAAGCGTCTCCAAAACTCGCTAAAGGGGTCCTCCTCTCCAAAAGGACTTGGAGACGACTGTTGTCCTCCCCCACCCACCTGGCTTGTTGAAATGTTCACCACCGCTGGTCTTAGTTCCTTTGCCAGGTTAATGAAATTCGGCAGGCCCTGTGGGCTGGGTATCATCGTGCTCGTGGAAGCTAGCGGGGTCGCACCAGCGTCTCGAACTGCCGCCGTCCTGGCGAAGTGGGTTTGAATCGCTTGATGGGCATCAGACTTCCTCGAAGAAATCGATCGTCTCGCCCTCGGCGACCTGAACGATGGCTTTCTTCCWGTTNMGGGTCTTGGCGTAGCMATTTGGCAATCTCGTTGCGAGCTGCATCATATTGCTTGAATCGCAACAAAGCTAATGTATAACCATAGCGCTCGGCGTGGACATTGCGGTATTTTCCTTGGTCCAGGTTTTCCTTGAAAATCTCCACAATGGTGGCAACGTTTCCACGCTCACTGGCACGTAGCTTCGCACGAACGCGATGGAATTCTGCGCTGTCTGGGATCTGCTTGTACAGGTATTCATCCGCGCGGGCGCTGGATTCGGCGATTCGACGAGTTGTAATCGGATGTGTACGAAGAAACTCGGGCAGCGACGTTTCATTGAGTCGATTCCAGGTCTGCAGACGTTCAAAAAAGGCTGGCATGGCACGAGGATCAAATCCCGAGTCTGCAAGTATACGAATACCTACGCGGTCGGCTTCTTCCTCGTGGCTGCGTGTGAAGTTGAGTTGTTTCTGAACGAGCCCAGCTTGGGCCAGTACCAACGTAGCGGCGCTGCCTCCAGTTTCGCCGGCGTTCGCCAGCACAATCGCGGCAAGTAGAGCACCGATGAGTTGTTTTGAGCTTCGCTTACTTTCAGCAAACATCCGCGATAAATGGCGCTGACTGATGTGCGCCGTCTCGTGCGCCAACACGGCTGCCAGCTCGGACTCACTCTGCGCTGTAAGGATGAGACCAGCGTGTATGCCGATGAAGCCACCGGGAAGAGCGAATGCGTTGATACTTGGTTCATCGATAACGAAGAAGAAAAAATCTGACCGCGCACTATCGCTGTTGGCAACAAGCCTATGTCCGAGGGACTGTACGTAATCATTGACTTCTGGGTCATCGACCAATCGCAGGCTCCCCCGAAGTTGCCGCATCAGTTTTTCGCCGAGCTTGCGCTCCTCGTGAGGAGACATCACGACGGCCGATTCGTCGCCGAGATCGGGCAGCTCCTGGGTACCGCCGTACACGATTGGCAGTGCCAGTAGGGTGATCAGGACAACCGTCAATCCGCGCTGCGCGCACATCATGGTGCCTGCTATTGTAGGCTGCGTCATGGAAAACTTCGATCGCATCACATGTGGTAGAGTTCCGGCTACCCGGGGCTTAACAACGGTAGGTTATTAGGCCTAAATATACGGTTATCGCCCCCATTCGCAACATCTGAATTTAGTAATATACTAATTCTCAAGACTTGATGTAGGGGTCTGTTGCAACTGATTCGTGGGTCTAGGAATCGAGGCAATAGGCTCGCGGCATGTCGCTTGTAAGATTGGAGGTTAAATGGCAGATCTAAAAGGCGACGCACGTGGATTAAACTGCCCACTCCCTATCCTGCGCGCCAAGAAGGCACTAAACCGTATGAGTAGCGGTCAGATACTACACGTGGTAGCCACGGATCTTGGCTCGATCAAAGATTTTGAGGCATTTGCGCGGCAGACCGGCGATGAGCTGATCGAATCCAACGAGGTTGATGGGGAGTTCTTGTTTCTGGTAAAGAAGGCTTAAGTGGTGCCGAGCGGGAGAACATCGAACATGAAAAGACTGTCATTTATGGTGATACTGACACTCGTGATAGTTGGGTGTAGTTCGACGGGGAACAGATCGAGCACGTTCGACAATTTATACGCCCAAGCCGAGAATGAAATCAAACTTGCCAAGCAAATGGGTTTTCTCTGGCGCGATACGCAAGCGTTCTTAAGACAAAGCAAGCTTGCCCGCGAGGCAGGCAAAAAAACGCAGGCCATGGAGTTAGTGAAGGAAGCATTGGATCAGGCCAGGCTTGCGCAACAACAGGCCAGGAGCCAGACAGACCCCGACATCTTCTATCCGCCGAATTAAAGACTGATGCTGGCAGGCCTCCAGTTCTCGCGAAACCAAACCAATCGACTCGAGGATACGGCGGGGCAATTTTAGGTTCGTGGGAGTACTTGATGAAATTCGGAATCATAGTGAGCGCTGGTCCCTACACCCATCAGGCGTCAGATACTGCATACCAGTTTTCTAAGGCAGTGTTGGAGAGAGGCCACGAGATTTTGCGCATTTTCTTCTACCACGATGGTGTGAACAATGGCACCAGGCTAACGACACCGCCGCAAGACGATCGGCATATAACCAATCGTTGGAGCGAGCTAGCAGCGAAACACGAACTCGATTTAGTGGTGTGTGTGGCTGCGGCGCAGCGTCGTGGAATTGTTGATGTTGGTGAGGCCAAGCGTCACGGGAAAGACGCGAATAACATCGCGCCTGGCTTCCGTATCTCCGGTTTGGGGCAACTGATCGAGGTTGGCATTCAGGCGGACCGCGTGATTACTTTTGGCGATTAAAGAAATGGCCACGGGTGATGGGAATTCAAGCAGAGTAACGAAACGATTTATGTGCATAAATCGTAGGGCACCCTATGGCACGATCTACGCGCTTGAAGGCCTAGAGGTAGTCCTTATGGGTGCCGCCTTTGAACAAGACATCAGTGTTGTGTACCTTGATGATGGCGTTTATCAACTTAAGAAGGGCCAAGATACCACTGATTCGAGTATTAAGAACTTTTCCCCGACCTACCGCGCGCTGGCTTCATACGGCGTAGAAAAACTCTACGTCGAAACCGAGTCTATGGAAGACCGTGGACTCAGCGAACATGATCTGATTGTGCCGGTCAAGATGATTAGTGGCGCTGAGCTAACGGAACTGATGGAACAGCAAGACGTCATACTAAACTACTGAGTAAGCACAAGTGTTGCATACCGTCAACAAATCGCCCTACGAGAAAGGCAGTCTTGATACTTGTCTGCGTCTCGCGAAACAGGGCAGCACGATTCTGCTTATCGAAGATGCGGTTTACGCAGCAATCACCGGCAGCTCGCTGGAGTCGAAAATAAGGCAGGCAAGCAAGCAATACGAATTTTGCGTGCTGGGGCCGGATCTGAAGGCTCGCGGGCTCGATGAGGCGAAACTCATCGATAGCATCCGAGTAGTGGATTACGGTGGATTCGTTGATCTCGCCGTTAGCCATGACAGGGTTCAGTCTTGGCTTTGAGGGCTGGGTAGTAGCAGTAAATTGGTGAGGATGACAACATCATGCTTGAAGTTAACGGAAAGATTCTTGAGACCGATGACGAAGGGTATATCGAGAATATGGACGATTGGAGCCCCGAGATAGCCGAGAGGATGGCCGCCAATGACGACTGTGAACTCACCGATAATCACTGGGAAGTGATCAAGCTTATGCGCAACTATTATGAGGAGTACAAGATTTCTCCGACTGTGCGTGTTCTAACGCGAGAGATTCGTAAAACGCTTGGCGCTGATAAGGGCAACAGCAGATACCTGTACGCATTATTTCCCTATGGGCCGATTAAACAGGCTGGTAAATACGCGGGCCTGCCAAAACCATCGACGTGCGTTTAGTTGTGCTGTTTATTGCCCAGGCTGAAACCAAGCGAGTTTTTGTTGTAAGCGAACAACATTGCCAACGATTACTAACGTCGGTGCATGCACATCGGCAGCGCTTATCGTTTCCGGTAGTATTTCTAGGGTGCCAAACAAAAACCCGCTGGCGCGGTGTAGTGCCCTGTTCTATAAGTGCTGCCGGCGTATCGGAAGACATTCCATGTTTTATCAGCTGTTGACACAAGAGTGTCAGTCCTTTTAGAGCCATGTAGATCACGATCGTCTGTTGTCGCTGCACTAACGCATCCCAGTTCAGATCCATGGATCCGTCTCGCACGTGTCCGGCAACGAACACGCAAGACTGCGCATAATTCCGATGGGTAAGCGGGATTCTTGTGTAGGTGGCACAACCGAAGGCGGTGGTAATCCCCGGCACTACCTGAAATGCCGATTGCTTCATCACCGCGGCCGAATATGAATGGGTCACCGCCTTAAGCCGCAATACGCGTTTGCCGGTCCTGGCCAGGCGTACCATTAACTGATTTATCTCGTCTCTGCGAACGCCGTGATAGTCGCGTTGTTTCCCGACGTATGCGCTCGGCATCGCGGCGGGTGAGATCTAAAATCTCTTGGGTAACGATGACTGATGTTATCCGTGGCCGCTCGCTTGCGCGTGACTTACATAACGTCGGTGATACCACGCTCACATTTGTACCGGTTTGTCGAAGCAGCGAAACCTTGCGGGCGGCCACCTCGCCGCCCCCCACCACCAGGCATGGCCGCGCTCGTACACGTAGAAATATTGGCAGAAAGTTCATGACAGGGTGGCAAGCATAGGGTTGTTGTAGGGGATTTTTGTTAAGCTCATTCAATTCTAAACGTATAACGTTGCCACCATATCTCGGTGGTGCGTTTAGGATCAGCCAGTGCGAGCAGACTGACAACAAACGCCCGGCATTTTCACACGCCGGGCCCGGACAAGGGCGCTATGAAAGATACTGCAGTGGTGTTAGCAAATGGCCGTTATCGAACACCAAACGCAAAGACCGCGCATGGTTTGGTACGGTCGTCGTCGCGGTTCCAAGTCGTGTCGGTGGTTGATCCGGCGTGCGCCGGTCAGGATGCCGGTCAGGTCTTGGATGGCGTACATCGCGATATCCCTATTGTCAGTTCGTTGGATGATGCGCTTGCGCGCAGTCCTGAACGTCCAACGCATTGTGTCGTCGGTATGGCTACCCATGGTGGTCGGTTCGACGATGAGGTACGTGATTTGTTGCTGCAGGCGGCGCGAGCCGGGGTAGCCATCGTCAACGGTCTACACGATTACGCGTGCGACGTCCCAGAGATCGTAGCAGCGGTTCGCGAACACGGTACGATAATTATCGATTTGCGCAAGCCACCACCTAAGGACGAGTTGCATTTCTGGACCGGCGAAATTTTTAACGTGCGGGCACCAAGGATTGCAGTGTTAGGCGTGGACTGTGCCATCGGCAAGCGTACGACAACGCGATTACTCGTCGATGCCCTAAACGCCGCCGATATCAAAGCCGAAATGATCTACACGGGCCAAACCGGTTGGATGCAAGGCGCACGCTACGGGTTTGTGCTTGATTGTATCGCAAACGACTATGTCAGCGGCGAGCTGGAGCATGCGATTGTGTTTTGTGACCGCGAGGTCCAACCGGATGTCATGATATTGGAAGGACAGTCTTCGCTGCGGAACCCGAGCGGGCCCTGTGGTGCAGAGTTCTTATTGTCAGGTGCTGCGCGCGGTGTAATTCTGCAGCACGCACCTGGCCGTGAGTTCTTCGAAGGTTACAAAGAACAGGGCCTGCGGCTGCCGCCGGTAAAAGACGAAATGGCGTTGATCGAATTCTACGGTGCGCGCACGTTAGCGGTTGCGTTGCACGGAGAAGGGCTAGATAGCGAGGCGCTACGAACGCATCAAGCCACGTTACGGACGGAGCTCGGTATTCCTATCGTTATGCCACTTGAGGGCGGTGTAGCGGAGTTGGTTACGGTGGTGCGCCAGTTCATCGACAGGGAGCGTCAGTGAAAATCACCGCGGTTAGAACTTGGGTCGAGCACTTCGAACTGGTTCGGCCTTACACGATAGCTTTTCGTTCAGTCGACGCAGTAGAAAACAGTATCGTCGAACTGCGTACGGATGGTGGTTACATTGGCCTTGGCGCCGCGTCACCCGAGCCCCATGTCACCGGCGAGACCGTCGAGGCGTGCCAGGCAGCATTGGCCGAGGAGGCGCTTGCTTGGTTAATTGGATGCGATGTACGTGAACTACCGGCACTATGTCGCGAATTGGGCAAACGAATGCCCCAAGTGCCGGCCGCGCGTGCGGCCGTGGACATCGCACTGTACGATCTGTTCGCCCAGTTCTTGGGGTTGCCACTCGTCGACATACTTGGTCGTGCCCACGAAAAACTACCTACCTCTATCACCATTGGCATCAAACCGGTCGAAGCGACACTGACCGAAGCCAAGGAATATCTCGAACGTGGATTCCATGTATTGAAGGTGAAGCTTGGTCACTCGCTTGAAGAGGATCTCGATCGCCTGCGTACGCTAAGGGGCAAGATCGGCTCGCATGTAAAGATTCGAGTCGATCCCAATCAGGGTTACAGTCCGGCGGAGGTCGTACAGTTTGTTGAGCAGACTCGCGAGTTAGACGTCGAGTTCTTGGAGCAACCCATGGACGTAGCCAAACTCGATGAGCTGCGAGCACTGCCCGTGGAAGTTCGGCAACGGGTGGCCGCCGATGAGAGTTTGCTCAGCGAAGAAAACGCGCTTGATCTGATCACACCACCACGCGCCTGTGGCATCTTTAATATTAAACTTATGAAAACCGGGGGGATTCATCAGGCAAGGAAAATTGCTACCATTGCGGAGCAGGCTGGCATAGATTTGATGTA
>LXTK01000021.1 GCA_001643475.1 Proteobacteria bacterium SPGG2
CAGCGTTCGCTGATCGAAATACGCGACAACGAATTGGCGTCTTTGCGTGAAGAACTCGCAAATATTCGCGGCGAAGTGTACGAGCCGCAAATCGACGATGCGGCGACTGATGAGATTCCAGTCGAGGATGTGGTGGCCGATGATGTGGATGCGATCGAAGAGCCCACGACGACGGCACCACCGCCAAGCCGGTCCGAACCGAGTCTTTTTGATCGGATTCTCGGCGCACTGACGAGTTGGTGGGTGTGGATTGCCGGTGTCGTTATCATCGTTGGTGGTTTGCTGTTCTGGTTCATGCGTCGCGGCGGCGACGATGAGGAAGCGGAAGCGGAGGCCTGGCAGCCGCTTGATGCTGATGATGCGAGCATAGGCGCGCTGTCTGCAACAGGAACCATGCAGGCACCAACAATGAATGAGTCCATCGTCGTCGTTGAACAGGATTCAGCGGTCCGTGATATGGATCATACGGTGGATGCGCCGGTACCGGATTTTTCTGTCGAACCGACGCAAATAATGGCGTCAGAACCGGCACCCGAGCCGACACCCGAGCCGACACCCGAACCGGCACACGAAGCGACACAGGTACTTGAAGACATCGACGATACCGGCCAGCTGCAATCGATAGAGGACACGTTCAGTAGCGAAACTGCCATCAATCTGGACCAGACTGACCCTATCGCGGAGGCTGATTTTCATATGGCTTATGGCCTCTATGATCAAGCGGCGGATCTCGTCAATGGTGCTCTGGCCGCCGAGCCCGACCGGCAGGATCTGCTGTCGAAACTTTGCGAGATCTATTTCGTGTGGGGTAACCGCGGCAACTTCGTCGATGCAGCCCAGCGACTGAAAACTGCTGTCGGCGGCGCCGAAAACGCCGAGTGGGACAAGATTGTAATCATGGGTCAGCAGATTGCGGCTGACGACGAGATGTTTGCCGGCGCCGGGGTACATGCGGCGACCAAGGCCGTTGATCTGTCGTTCGAATCCGAAATGCAGGACGCCGGCGAGCTCGATATGGAGCTGGTTGCCGAAGCCGGTTCTTCGGCTGATGTATTCGATCTTGGCGGTGAAGATCCTGATGTAGATGCCGAAACCGGTTCTTCGGCTCATGTAATCGATCTTGGCGGTGGAGATCCTGATGAAGAAGCCGAGTCCAAAGATCTCGATGTGACGGCGGAGATGCCGACTATGGAATCGACACTCGAATCGCCAACCGTCGAAGAGCAATTCGATGTGATTTCCGGCACGGCGGAATTGCCGTCCATCGACGAGACCTTGGGCGCGGCAATCGAGACCAGTGGCCAGTCGGCGGATGAAACTGCCGAAATCGACSNCGACGACCTTGGGCAGCCTTTCAGCATTTTATTTTTACAGCTACGTGATTATGCAGATCCCCACCGGCATCCTGGCCGATCGGCTGGGACCAAAAAATCTGCTGACGTTGGGTGCACTTGTGACCGGACTTGGCACCTATGTTTTTGCCACCGCCACGATCGTATTATGGGCAGAGCTTGGGCGCCTCTTGATCGGTGGCGGTGTCGCCGTTGCCTTTGTGTGTATGTTAAAGCTGGCTGATCACTGGTTAGCACCAAAGCATTATGCATTGGCGAGCGGCATTGCGCTGTGTTTCGGGATAATCGGCGCCGTGTTTGCCGGTGTACCGCTGCGAATAGCGATCGATGCCTATGGCTGGCGCGAAGTCATGCTTTTCTCGGCACTCCTTCCATTCGGCGTCGCGGCATTAATATGGTGGCTGGTTAGAAACGATCCCACGGAACGCGGTTATCGGAGTTACGGACATGTCCGGCATGCCGAGGACACGCCGTTCAAGGTCATGGCCGGTCTTAAGCGAATATTCCAATACCGTAACACGTGGATCTTGAGTCTGTTGCCCGGTGGCGTCGTCGGGAGTGTGCTCACCTTCAGCGGGTTGTGGGGTGTGCCATTCCTGACGACACACTATGGCTTGTCAAAAACGTCTGCGGCGGCAATGGCCACTTCGGTACTGGTGGCGTGGGCAGTTTCTGGACCCATTCTTGGTGCCTGGTCGGACCGCCTCGGAAAGCGCAAACCCTTGTACGCCATCAGCCTCGGTGCGTTGGTACCGCTTTGGGGCGTTTTGTTATTTGTACCCAACCTACCCGTTCCCCTCTTAATAAGTCTGTTGCTGGCCATTGGATCGATGTCCGGTTGCATGATTATCGGGTTCGCCTTCGCCAAAGAGTCCGTACCACGTGCGTTGTCGGGTACGGTTTCGGGGGTGGTCAACATGGGGGTCATGCTAGGGCCGATGCTGCTGCAACCAGGCGTCGGTTTCGTGTTGGATCGCTATGGTGCCACGATTAGCGAGGGAGGAAGTCTGCGCTATAGCTTGACTGCGTATCAGGCCGGCTTTTCACTGATGCTGGTGTGGCTGTTGGTAGGCTTTGCTCTGATTCTATTCAGTCGCGAGACCCACTGCCGGCACTACGAGTACCGAAGCGGGGCATTCGCCAGATAAACGGCGAGAAAGCCGAAAAGGCCGAGCACAAGCTGCCGTAATGGGCGCCAGACGTCACCAGGCGGCCTCTTATGTTGCCTCTAAGCGCCCAGGCCCGTAACCATAGCGCTCTGGTGACTTAAGGCACCAGCTATTTGCTATGGTTTTGGGTCGGCGCTCGTTCATCTGCAATACGGCATGGTTCTTGCCATACAGAAGTTCTAATGGACGGCGCAGCAGAAGACAGGACGATCCGAGAGGACACTCGTGCCGCTATGATACCCCGTGTATCACAGCGTGAAAAGGCGTGCCTCACGCTCCTCTACGGCGGACCCATCGGTACTGAGTACCCCTTGACTGAGCCGGAGACGGTGATCGGTCGCGGGCACGCTGCCAATATCTGTATCGAAAACCAACGTGTCAGTCGGCGGCATGCCCTGGTCTCCATTGATGAAAGAGGTAACGCCATGATTGTAGACTTGGGTAGCAGTAATGGTACGTCGGTCAACGGTATCCGCATTCAACGGCAAGAATTGAAGGAYGGCGACAAGATYCAGATCGGCTAYCACTGYATTCTCAAGTTTTCGCGGCAGGATGAACTTGAGCAGAACTGCCAGCARGAGCTTGCCAAGAACCGTATCGAAGAYGCGMTCACYGGCGCRTACACCRAGAAATRCCTGCTYGATAGGCTTGACGGCGAWTACGCCCACRTYAMRCGCCACGGYGGYRCRTTGGTYCTCYTRMTSTTYGAAATCGATCACTTCAAGAARATCARCAGCACACACGGGCAGCCKGYTACCGATGCCATCCTCAAGGAGCTCACATGTMTTACCAAWTCGATGCTGCGYGCCAACGACAYCCTCGCGCGATACGAMSMTGCGCAGTTTGCACTGTTRGCACGYGACATCGGTGAYGAGGGWGCYGTRGTGCTTGCRCAACGGATTCGTAGARCARTCAARGAWCACAAGTTYCTCGYCAAAGRCAMRCRRATTCCAATTACGGTCAGCCTTGGCGTTGCGTCACTATCAGACRAAGTGAAAAAAGCGGCCRAGCTYATCRAGCTCGCAGGCGATTAYCTCRAGAAGGCACAAAAGAAGGGCGGCGCTAACTSCGTCGCYGGCRGTATCGTYAAGRCCTACATACAAARCGGTGGCGCAACGACAACCATCCGCCCGACTTCCTCAAAGGGTATGCCGTAACGCATCCTTCCGGGCCGCCGGTTTCGTGCTAGATCGCCATGGTGCCAACATGAGGGTCGGAGTCCGCTCTATAGCTTGACTGCCTATCAGGTGGGCCTTTCACTATTCCTAGTATGGCTAATAACCAGCTTTGGTCTAATTTTGTGTAACCGGGAAACCTACTGCCGACATTACCAGTAAGCCCGGCCTTCATCGGTCCTTAGCCCTACGTATTATCCGTGTTTTCTGATGTTATCTATTGATAGGATGCCTATGGTCGTTACGGCCTGCGAACTGATTGTTGCACTATGGATTTGCCTACATATGTAGCGAACGTCATCACCGGCCCCCGTCGTGCCAGGCTCTACGTTACTCTCGCCCTGCTGACGTTCTTTCTGGCACCCTGAGCAAATAGTGTTGCGGCTGAGCCTTCATCAGTCGTTGAGCCCTACCCAGCCGGCGACTTTTCGCTTCGGTTTGCCCGGTACCACGCCGACTTTGGTTACCCAACAAGAGATATCGATACCACGGTTGAGTGGATCAGTGTCAGGTGGCAGGAAAAACTTAACTCACGCGTGCACGGGAGTCTCTTCGGTGGTTGGACTACGCTCACTCAGGACAACAACCCCACCACCGCGGGCGCGCGCCTGCGGGGTTTCCATGCCGGCTTTGGGGTGCATGTTAATCTTCTCGGTCACCGGCGTGCTCGTCTGTTTCTTTCTGCCGACTACACACTGCAAGACGTTGACGATCATACCGACGCACAAAAGGTGAGCCTGGAGTGGCATCAGGTTCAACTACAAATCGGCGTCAGCACCCTCGTAGGTACCGCCATTCGCCTATATGGTGGACTGAATCACGGTGTTATCGATGGTCGTCAACGGGAGTCCGGAACAACAAATCTGACCACCGATTTTGACCGCGACCCTGTATCCGGTGGGTTTGCGGGACTGGAAGGCACCACAAAGGAGAACGACTTCATTGGCATCGAACTCCAGTCGGGTTTAAGCCGACAGGCGGAAATCTTCTTCAAGCACAGTTTTTAGCTGGGCACAGATTGCATAACACCGCTGACGACAAGGCTACTTGTCGAAGCATTCTGAATAATCGCTCGTGGATTTCGGAAAAGTATCGGGAGCTACACTAAAAGCGTACCCTCCCGAAGCGAGCGCCTGGTTCACGCAGGTGAGCTGATCACTGACCTCAGCCGTCATCAGCTCTTGTGCGCTGCGAATGCGAACATCGCGCAACATGTAAAAATGGAGATTGGCGCACTGATGGCCTTCGACCGTCTCAAGGACCCCACGTAGGATACCCAGCCGTCAGCTTACGCAATCCGCTTGCCACCGCCGATTGGTCTCTAGGCCRCGCTCTTCAACCGCAATCCTAACAAGCTGAAACTGGTCCCGCGGATCTTCGCGCCGCACGCGCTCCTCGAGTGCTCGCCGCGCCTTGTCGAGACTACCCYGTTGGATGGTTNGCCGCTACCGTCAGAGAGAGGAATTATGCTCTTCACCATTCGAAACGTCAGTATGTGCCCTTAGTTATTATTAGGAGAAGCCACTACAGAAAACACCTACGCGGTTTTTCTTCTGCAAGTCCAGTAGAGACTCGTATAGGAAAACGGAAAGATCCATAGAAAATCGAGTCTGACCTCATTTTCTGGAAGGACAAACCGAATCTTAGCAGATTCAAGCAGTTGACAAGCCACACCTTCGTAGTAACGCATGTGATTCAAGTTGACATTAAATTTGGTGATCGTATCTTCAAGTTCCTTTATTCGTTGGTTCACGAGAGGAACGACACTAGGGCTAATTCTCGCACTTCCATGCCTCCCGATGGTTTTGTAGTCTCGCCAGCGCTTGGGTATCGATGTGGTACCAGTATATGATCGCAGAGCTACAGAAAGACCTAGGAATGGCGTTTAGCCATTTGCGCCCAGTCAGGGTTGATGAAAGAAATATAAATTTTATCAAAAGCGATAATGACACAAGGAGATTACAATGCTTCTGATGGTGACTAGCCGCCGGCCAAAAGGCGACGGATATGACGACGAGGAGCAACCGCGATATGGGTACCACTATCTCTACGATTACGCGGGTGGCCAACCGGGCTCTGACGGATTTGGCAAAAAGGGAAAAGCAGCATTTGAGTCCGTATTGCTGGAGGAGCTGAGGCGCCTAAAGGCAGAGCAAGGTATCTCTACACCCAAGGTAGGCCTCTACCTCCACGGCTATAATAACGACTGGCAAGAAAGTATCGATGAGGTAGTGGATCTGCACAACGCATTGACCACTGCCATGGGCTACGCACCCGTCCTGGTAGGCTTTTCCTGGCCCTCATCCGGGAAGACCAAGAAATACCTCGCCGATCGCGAAGAAGTACGGGATTCGGTCCCTGCCTTCGTGCGGTTCCTGCGCGACACCCATAAGTTTCTCGTAGCTAACGAGCGCGAATGCTTCGCCACTAGCTACTGCATAGCCCATTCAATGGGAAACTATCTGCTGCGCAAGGGCATGGAGTATCTGTCTGATCATCTCGGTACACCCGTAGGCCGTGCCATGTTCAACGAGACAGTGATGCTTGCGCCAGATTTAGCGTCGAAGGACATCGAGCAAGATGGTAAGGGCAGCTATATCGCTGATTTTTCCCGGCGTGTGCATGTTTACTACTCCAAGTCCGACCGTGCGTTGAAGGTGTCGAGTGCCAAGCGGTTCGGTGGTAACCGTCTTGGCCGCCACGGTGCAGATGATTACACAAATCTTCCGGCAAACGTTGCAATCGTTGACGCCAAAAAGTACGCCAACAACGAGGCCACCAAAGGCTTGAAAGACCGTCGGGGAAAGCAGGTGTCTGTACATAGCTCCCATCGGTACCACCCCAAGATTCTCGCGGATATCGTGCAGGTGCTTTCAAGTATTGACCGCACCTTGATTACGACACGCACTGCAGCACCTAAAGTGGTGGACCGTCCTGACCTACCACCCAATCATTTCGAGCTGATCTAGCGCCTAGTCCGATTTAAACAGAACCTGGCGACGGCCATGAAAAAAGAAATTTCCGAGGATCTAGGAGATATTAAGGACCTATGGCAAGGAAATCCTAGAAA
>LXTK01000034.1 GCA_001643475.1 Proteobacteria bacterium SPGG2
CTAATAGGTTTATAGGATTACATTCATACAGCCGCATTTTGGCGAAAAACGCGCCTGGTTTGTTCGTCAACAGTTAGACGTAGCGCGGTAACCCGACGCCATTGTGAGGAACCTGCCGATGTCGTTTGGCCAGGCAGTACTTTCGGCGGTCGAACGACCTAAGTTCGCACGTATCTTGGAGCGGGGAGAAGCGAACGTCACGCACAAAGGTTACTACGTTGATAACATCGTCATCGGTGAAATGGGCCCCAGTGGCACGGAGGCGAGAGTTTGCTTTTGTTGTGGCCAGGTAACCGAATTTCGACGTCGCTCATGCCCATTAGGCATACGCTGTGTCAGAAACATCAGGATTGGGCGGCGTTGCAATGCCCTCGACCTCGATGGTGACATGTGAAACTCGAGGAGCACGGGCCCTAAGTTCCGCTGCCAATTCTTCAATCACGGTCTCGATACGCTCAATGGTGGCTTGTGCGGCTGCCCGTGCCCTACAGTACTCGACTACCTTCTGGTCCTTGCGCCTATTTCCGGGAACCATGTCAAGGTAACGATTCTCATACTCGACAATCAAAGATTGTAAACCGGGAATCATTACCTCCTCACGTAGCTCGACCTCGGCAACTAACACGGTGTGATCTTCATCTACGATAATCGAACGTAAATCATGATAACGCTCGATTTCGCGGTGTTCGCGCACAACTTGTGCGAATGTTGCTTCGGCCTGTGGATCACGAACATCGGTTAAGTAGCGCATATTGACGCGACCGAGAAAAAAGCCAATGACGCCAAGCATCAAGGCAATCGCAACCGAGAACACGATATCCCATAATTGATTATCGAACCAGTACGCAAGACCGATACCGATCGCAGCGAGAACAACACCGAGTACGGCTACGACATCCTCGAGTACCACCGCCACTAACGTAGGGTCATCCGACTGTCCGATATACGAAATCGGATTCGTTTTCCCATCGTCACGCATTCGCTGCAGAAACTCCTTAGCAGCCACGTACAACGAATAGCCGTCAAGCATCAAGGCTATCGCTAAAACAGTAAACGAAAGCGAAATTGCGCTGATATTCCATCCAAATAGTGTTAAGGAAGTCGGTATCTCCTCCGTGCCTAGCGTATGATAGGAATGCCAAGCATGTGCGAGACCAAGCCCAGCCCCTATCGAGAAAAGGCCGATGGCACCCCAAAGATTCCATAGGTAGCGTTTTTGCCCATGCCCGAACGCATAATCCTTATCGGCAGGCTTACTGCCCGCCACCAACCCAAAATAAAGCAGCGTTTGGTTGGCGGTATCCATGAGGCTGTGGGCCGCTTCATTCATCATGGAAGGTGAGTGTGTCGCAAGTCCAGCTGCGAACTTGAGCACCGTCAAAATAGCATTGACAATAGTTGCGACTACAACAGCCTTTGTTGATTCATGGGCCATAGGAACCTCACATGTTGTTCCGTCTAATCAGCAGCTCAACGATAGCGTTGACTCTTATGATCGATCCAACCGCCTTCCATTTCTCCAGCCGGATCATGGTGCGTCCAATGGACTACACCACCCTTATGATTCCACTCATACCGTCCCCGCAGTTCTACCATATCACCGAGAACTAAAGGTACACGTACTACCAGATCGATATTGTGAGCAATCATTAGGGTATGTCCACTCTCGAGCTCCAAGATAAATCGTTGGTGGCGAGAGCCTTTATTGTCGTCAGGCAATAGTCGAGTCACTTTTCCTGAAACGTCAACCCAGACGCCGGATCGTTGTTGTTCGAAGGCAGCTTCAACCGTGGCGCTATCATCGCTGCCCTCGAAGGTCCATGTATCACTGAATTTGTGTGCAAAAGCCCAGACGGACGTGAGCAAAACGAACGCGACAACCCACCAGATCGTCTTCCGATGAGCTTGAAGCTTTCGCATTGGTTTCTAAAGAAGCCCGGACTAGGCGATTCGTGACTTGCAGTCGAACACCAATACCGTTCGACAAACATAACTTACCGGCCCTTAAGTATTGAGCCTAATATACCACGCGCTATGCGCCGGCCGAGTGAACTCCCGCGGCGCCAAATTTTCTTAATACTTCGCACGACCGAATCAATGCCCACCCATGTCTCTTGCTCTTGACGCATATGCTTGGCTTTCGATGTCTTCCTAGGGCGTGTGGTTCTTCATTTTTTGTTTTCGCTCCCATTACCCTATGTTGTACAACTATCGAGCAAGAGGATGCGCGCGTCCACCGATAATACGCGCAAGGTCTTTGTCCATTTGATCACGCACCGTTGCATAAAGCTCTTCCGAGGTGAACTGCCCACCTGGCGTAACGATATAACGACCGTGCTCCTCGCTAGATTTCGGTGCCCGCCGCCGTGTACGGTAATATCCGAAGGCACCCAGCGCGCCCATCACCAAGGCGCTATACACGAACATTCCTTCCGGCCCCAATTGTCCCATGAACATCGCTGCCATGATCGGTCCCGCACTTGCGCCAATCCCGTAGGCAACGAGTAAACCGCTCGCGACCTGGATGCGCAGCTCCGGTGCCGCGAAATCATTGGTATGCGCGATACTCAACGGGTAGATGGTAAAAGACAAACCCCCATAGACGGCAGCGATCAAAAACAGCCAAAATCTACCAAAATCTATGATGACAACAGTGGCGACGCACGCAACGGACGTGGCGAGTGCCAAGCTAATCATTACCTTACGTCGATCGACGCGATCTGAGAGGCGCCCCACTGGCCACTGTAATAGTAGACCCCCAAATATCACCGCTGCCATGAATGTCGATGTACCGGCGATAGAGAGGCCGACATCTTGGGCGAACACCGGGCCCATACCGTAGAACGCTGCGTTCACGAGACCGGCACAGAACACGCCCCATACGCCCAGCGGCGAAGTACGATAGAGATCGAGGAATCGTAGTCGCTTCGGTTTCACCAGAACCGGTGCGCTCGACCTTGTCAACAACACCGGTACCAGTGCCAGCGAAAAAAGGATAGACGCGATGCAGAACAGTTGGAATTCAGCCGGGTCGGCGAGAGGCAGCAGATATTGCCCACAACCGGCGGAAAAATAATTGGTCATCATGTACAAAGACAGCACCTGGCCGCGAATCTCGTTGGTGGCACGCTCATTCAGCCAGCTTTCGGTGACGATGAACATGCCGGCCATACAGAAACCGGATAGCAATCGCAATACAAACCAGGCAATCGGCTCTATCCAGAGTAAGTGAACGAGAGCGGCAATCGAGATAAGTGATGCGAAGGCCGCGAACGCACGGATGTGGCCGGCCCTTATTACTACCTGCACCGAGTACAACGCCCCCAAGAGCAGGCCCGCAAAGTAGCCGGCCATGATTAAGCCGATGACTTCGGTCGAAAAGCCTTCGATTTGACTACGCACGCCGAGCAACGTGTTAAACAGCCCCATCGCTACTAGGAGCAGGCCGTAACTCAGTAGCAAAGAGGCGATAGACCTAACAGTCTTTAGCATGGCTGGGGCAGGCCTGGATCGCGTTGCGACTCCACATCAGGCCTAGAATTGCTACTAACATCGCTGACGGCAATACCGTTGAGATAAGTGGTGGCTACGGGTGGACTCGAACCACCGACACCGGCATTATGAGTGCGAAATCAAAAGTGTAACATAGTGTTTTGATGAAGAAACCCTGGGACGCCCGTTGCGTAATTTGCCTTACTTTGCAGGACCGTGCATAACTAATCCCCGCAAAACTCCCGCACGCCTTGAACACGGAACTTGCTGCGCCGTTGTTGGCGCCGTTGAAAACCCTACGCATCTACAGTGTTCAGGACAAATGATGTAGTGTTCCTTACCATCTTCTTATACTGAACATGCACCGCTCCTGCCGCAGACCACTCCGTTACCAGGCCCCTGTCCTCATCTGACATCCGACATCCGAAGATCACTCCAGTGAGAAGGTGTTCGGGATACTGGAATATCCCGTTGTCTATTTGCAACGCGTCAGGCTCGCTAGGCTCCATACTCACTAATCGATACTCTCCTTCATATTTCCAGAACCGCGCCTTCGTGAGCACAGATATCCTAAGATTCGTTTCCTCATCAGTTTCAGTAACGTCGATTGAGGGGTAGTGGTTTTGGTACGTCACCTTTAATGCGCCACCAAAGATGTCCGTCGAAGCGTCGAACTCGAGACAGAAACCTTCATGCGATGCAGCGTAGTGAGACCATAGCAAAGGATGTTCTTTGTTATTTGAAAAGCTGCATATTCGGTAGCGTTCGGTTATAGCTGCCTGATAGTCATCACGTAATTGCAGCACTAGTTCCTCGGCTTGCTGCTGGGCTTGATTCTCCAACCAGGCGCGAACCTCTTCCGGGTCTTGTGCTGGATTACCGGCCATCA
>LXTK01000025.1 GCA_001643475.1 Proteobacteria bacterium SPGG2
AAACCAGACGGATTGGGCATGGATCAAACAAGGCGGCGGCATGTTCGGCAAAGGAGAACACCCGCATGCCGATCGAATCAATGCTGGCGAAAAGATTTTGACATTCTGGGTGGGGATGGTCGTGTTAGGTATCGCAGTCTCCATTACCGGGCTGATGCTTCTAGGATGGATCGGTGGCCAGTTCCGTGAGACGATGCAGACAGCCAATCTAATCCACTCGATCGCAGCGATGATTTGGGTTGCGCTGACGCTAGGCCATATTTATCTCGGTGCTTGGGGGGTGGAAGGCACACTCCAGGGTATGTGGAAGGGCGAAGTCGATGAAGAGTGGGCCAAGCAACACCACGACCTGTGGTACAAGGACGCCAAAAAAGGCTAACCAGGCCCCTCGCTAGATAAGTTCTTCCGCACAATCGATACCAAAAGGCCGTCTCCCGCGTATGGCAGGCAGACGGCCTTGCTTTCCTGCCCTATCTAGACTCGATCCGAGCTTGCTACAATCCCCTCTATGGGCATGAAATCGTTCCCTAGGGCTGTGTCTGAGGCCATGAGCGCGACGGGCAGCGTGGTCACCTGCCTCCCAGTTAAACTCGAATCTGATGCCTGGGAGACCGCCCTCTTCTTCCGCCTCATGGGACCCGAGTGCAAACGGGACCGCCACGTTTTTGCAAAAACTTCAAAACCATTACCGATAACACTCGAAACCGACCTGTTGGAACTTCAACATGCCAGCGTGGTTACGATACGCGCTGAGGTGTTCACCTTACCCGATGATCCCCTGACGGCGGAAATCCTACTGACCCCTGGCGGTGCGCGAGCTCATTTCGATGCATTGAAGCTGTTATCCGAACAACAAAGACTTTGTTGGTTTTTTGCCGACGAGGATTTTCGCGTGCTCCATTCCCAACAGAATACTTTAGAACGTGATCAACACGCTGGTTTCGATGACTTATTGCGTGATGCTGTACGGCACGACGCACTGATACGTTCTACTAGTCGATACGATGCCGAGTCCGCCCTGGCTGAAATCGCCGCCCATTATGAGCTACGCACCGGTTTCTCTCATGTTCCACCGGGCGGCGCCGGGACCAAGACCGTGCAGTAGAATTCGTGAACCTTGAACATCCGCAGAAACATTCGTATAACATCAGTCAATAGAGAGGTCTTGATGTCCGTACAAGTGAAGTTCTTAGCCGCTATGCGTGAGCGCATGGGCCGTAGCGACGATACCGTGGAAGTCGATAGTACCGCTACGGTGGCCGATGTATGGGCGCGGGTATCTGGAGACCAACCACTACCGCCCAGTACTCTTATTGCGGTTAACATGAAATACACGGATGCCAACCACGAGGTTAAGGATGGCGATGAAATTGCGTTCCTACCGCCGGTGACCGGAGGCTAATGTGCGCATCGAGATACGCGACACACCATTCGATCCGTGGCAAGCAGTGCGCGATTTTCAAAGCGAAATGTCTGGCCAGGCGGGCAAATATGGCGCTACCGCAACCTTCGTAGGGACGATGCGCGACTTCAACCAAGGAGATCGCGTTGAGCAGATGACGCTTGAACATTACCCGGGGATGACTGAGAAGTGTTTAAATGAAATCAGCAAAAAGGCGTCCGAACGATGGGACATTGCCGACAGCCTGATCATTCATCGGGTTGGCGACCTGCAACCCAACGAGCCCATCGTTCTCGTTGCCGTCTGGTCTGCACACCGGGCTGCCGCATTTGAAGCCTGCCGCTATTTGATAGAAGAACTAAAATCTCATGCCCCCTTTTGGAAACGCGAGCAGCTGAGCGAACACTCTCGTTGGCTGGCACAGCATACACCTGCCGCGACGGGCAAAGTACGCTCATCCTAAATCTATGCCCGTTCGATTAGCTTGGTGGCCCACAGCCGTGTTTGCGGCCGTAACATTGACGCTGGTGCCGCCTGGGCTAGGCGCTGCCCTTAACGATGATTGGCTGTCAGCGCTGGAAAAACGCGATCTAGCGGCGATTAAGCGACTCATTAAACGCGGTGCCGACGTCAACCTATCAACGGACGCCGGTAAGACCGCCCTCATGTTGGCCGCACACGAAGGCGAAGTACGTCTTGTGCGCGGCTTGCTGAAAGCAGGTGCCGATATGAATCATACCACTCAATCCGGGGGCACAGCTTTGATGTATTCGGTTCTTTCAGGTGACCCGAGGCCTGTCGAAGTACTACTTTTTGACGGGGCAGCCGTCAATACTAAGGCCAAATTCGCTTGGACCGCCATCATGATCGCTGCTGTCAAAGGTTATGCTGACACTGTGAAATTGTTGATAGCGCACGGGGCTGACGTCAACACCCCGGACGTATACGGATGGACACCACTTATGAGAGCAGCGTTCGAGAATCGCCCAGCCGTCGTGAAAACGTTGTTGCAAGTAAACGATGTTGTTCTAGACGCCGGCGATGAATACGGGGCTACCGCCTTGCACCACGCAGCCATAAAGGGACATTTGAAGATTGTCCGCCTGTTACTGGCCCATGGCGCCGATCTTCAACTGAAGGATACTAMAGGACGYACCCCTTTGATGGCAGCGACGGAACAAGGRCAAACCGCTGTARTCGAACTTCTCAAACAAGCTATTGCCAAAAAMRCCTCGCCATAAGCAACTTGYCAYCTCTAYTAACACAGTACTTGAGTCTGACAATATTCATCAACCGGCACCACCGYAGCAGTATCGACRACTTCCTTGCGGATCTCCGATGTTAARTGCTCGAGCTCCAGTCGGACTCGAAACGTGTCGAAGAACTGATCAAACATATTGCCACCGTATATCCCACTGGCGTAGAGATTATCGTTGTGTTCCTCGTATTCCAGCAGAATAGCCGCTAGCGGTTGTGGTGCTGGACCACCGATGACACGGGCACCATTGGCTGGATCGTAAACACTCCGTTCAGAACAACAATAGATGATCTGTGAACGCTCAGTTGTCGTTTTTCTCTTGTCTTTAAAGCGTACAGCTTCATGACGATAGTTGATAAAGTTCACAGACCGCGTCGGGTGCGTCATTTGGTGAGCGCATATCGCCGAAAACGCTACTAACGAGCGTTGCGGTCCCACTCCCCCGCGCCAGTAGTAGGTTTGCCCCGCTTCGGTCTTTAACTCGGTTGCTTTTTCCGTGGGCTTACCTAAATTGATCAGAAAGCATGGCGTCGTTATGAAAGGGTAAAGAAACAGGTAGCTCTGACCCACTTTAAGGTCCGAGTACTTAATCGGACGATCCCAATTGTTCACCAGTTTTACACGCTTGAATCGACGGAGAGTGGCATCGCCTTGTGCAAGCAACTGCGGGCTGGCGCTGATCATTGCAATCGCTGAAGCACAAAGCTTAACGAAGCCTCGACGGCCTAGTTTGGAATCGTCGCCCATGCGTTCCGCCTCCTTGTTGTCAGCCAACTGTGATCATACCATGCGCCTTAAAACAACTTCACCCGGTACGTTCATGCTGGGTATCAGCAGCCTCTACTTCTACTTGGTCACTGCCAGTGCCGCTTGTATCATAGCGAGAATACGCTGCCTCCAATTGATACTGCTGGCAGGGATTCTATTTGCCGGCCCTGATCTAGCGCGCGCAGAGAGCAGCCACCCGAGTCTTCGTTGACGCTAACCATAATATTTCGTGTGACAGGCGTGAATTCTATCGACTGTTTTATCATATAGACCTAAAGTCACGTTCAACTAAGCCAACTGACTGAACACGCCGTAGTTCGCGATGACAAAACGAGATAGGCAATTAGCATCGGCCATTGCCCCGGCTGGCGCCACGCTAATCACCTGGCTCTCTGGCGTTATGCTGGTGGTCTTGTTTTTGGGTTCCTTCATGGTGGGGAAGTTCGATATTTCGCCCGCCCAGGTGGTTTCTGTCATTTATGCTGGGGTCAGCGGGGGCTCACACAACCTTCCACCGGTGGTTGATGCGGTGATCTTTCAAATCCGCCTGCCACGGGTGATTGCCGCCATGTTAGTGGGCGCCGCATTAGCCGCGGCCGGCGCAACCTACCAGGGAATGTTTCGTAATCCGTTGGTATCGCCCGACATTCTCGGCGTCTCAGCCGGCGCTGGCCTAGGTGCTGTGCTCGGTATTTTTCTCTCGCTCCCAGTTGTTGGCGTCCAATTGCTAGCGTTTGTCTTTGGATTAGGCACTGTCTTTCTTGTTTATGTGATTAGTCGGACGGTACGCGGCCATGATCCACTTCTGGTGCTAGTGTTGGCGGGTGTCGTGATGGGCGCCCTGGCGGGTGCGTGCATTTCCTTGCTCAAGGTTTTAGCCGATCCATACGATCAACTACCCGCGATTACATTTTGGCTTCTAGGAAGCCTCACGGCAGTGAATCTCCACGACGTGGCTTCCATCCTCCCGCTGATCTTGCTCGGCCTCGTTCCACTCTACCTCTTACGATGGCGCATGAATCTGATGTCACTAGGTGACGAAGAAGCGCAAGCCCTTGGTATCGATGCCGTGAAGATACGTATTGTATTTATTTGCGCTGCTACTTTGATTACCGCCGCCGCTGTTTCTATTAGCGGCATTATCGGGTGGGTCGGGCTCATGATGCCACACATAGCCCGTATGCTTGTTGGCCCCAGCTTTTCTCGCCTACTGCCAGTTTCAATTATGCTTGGCGGCGGCTATCTTTTGGCCGTCGATGACTTAGCGCGAGTAATGGCCGACATCGAGGTCCCCCTGGGAATCCTCACCGCGTTCCTGGGCGCGCCGTTTTTCCTGTGGCTTTTGGCGGCAACGCGTCGAGGTTGGCAATGAGGCTAGCGGTGCAAGGCCTTGGATTTGGCTATCCGTCTAAAGCCGTCGGCCGCAACGCTAGCTTCGCATTGGAAGCAGGCGAAGTGCTTTGTCTATTGGGCCCAAACGGTAGCGGCAAAACGACGCTATTCAAGACCATCCTCGGTTTGTTGCCACCCCAGGGCGGCACCGTGAGCCTAGCTGAACAAAATATTGCTAACTGGTCACATCGACAAATAGCCCAAGTGATGGGATACGTGCCCCAGGCACATACCGCGTACTTTCCGTTTACAGTGATTGAAACTGTGTTGATGGGACGTACGGCGCATATGAATCTGTTTGCCAGCCCTTCGCGGCATGACCTGGCGGTAGCGGAGCAGGCGCTTGCAACCTTGGGTATCAGTCACCTACGAGATGTGATCTACACGCGCACCAGCGGTGGTGAACGTCAACTTGCATTGATTGCACGTGCCCTCGCTCAAGAGCCCCGAATCCTAGTGATGGACGAACCCACAGCGAGTTTAGACTTCGGCAATCAAATGTTGGTGCTTGATCAAATCAGGACCTTAGCTAAAACGGGGATCGGCATCATCCTGTCCACGCACGATCCCGATCATGCGTTTCTTTGTGCCAATCGTGTGGCCATGCTACACGAAGGCACGCTGGTGCGCCTCGGATCACCGGACGAAACGATCACCAGTGAGAGTCTAAAATTGTTGTACGGGATTGATGTCAACGTGCTCGAAGTTAGTGCCCATGCTGGATCGTCGGGAGGTGCCGTTCATGTATGCGTCCCGACATTAGGGGCACACCAGACAAGCTAAAGTTATTCAGTACTCGCGGCAGCTTTCTTGATTAAACTCGCGGCTTCCCTATCTCCGATCATTTCCGCCGCTACGAACGCCGTCCATCCGTCCTTTGCTTTTATATGTACGTCCGCTCCCGCGGCGAGCAACAATCTCACGATATCAATATGGCCGCCATTGGCAGCCAGCATTAATGTGGTATTGCCATGCTGTTCGTCGATGGCATCGACATCGGCGCCCTGGTCAAGCAACCATAGGACAGCACGCGTTTGGCCGGCACGCGTCGCCAACATCAATGGTGTCTGCCCTCTCTTACCGTAACCTTGCAGATCGGCGCCGGCATCAAGCAGGCGCTCTAACATCGTGATATCACCTTGCAGGGCTACTCGGCCGAAAGCACTTTGTCCACCATTTGCGCGCGCATTCACATCGGCGCCAGCGTTCAGCAATGCATCCACCGTACTCACATGGCCAGCTTCGACAGCCAACAACAGTGCTGCGTAACCATCCTGTATACGGGCGTTGACATTTGCTTTGTTGGCCAGTAGCAATTGCACGATTTTTAGGTTGCCCTTTGTCGCCGCCGCCATTAACGCCGTCCAACCGTCATGGGCACGAAAATTCACATCTGCTGCACTTACAATAAGCTCGATGGCTGACTGTAAACCACGGCGACTGGCAGCTGCGTGCATCAATGCGGTATTGCCTTGTTTCAGGCCGGAGGCATCGACCTCAGCACCATTGCGCAAAAGTTCTATTACGACTTTAGCGTGCCCACGCCCTGCTGCAAATATGAGGGGGGTATTCCCGTATCTAGTCTCGCGCGCGCCAATATCAGCACCGTGGTCGAGAAGCAGTTTGACAACGCTGAGGTAACCGCCGTGAGCAGCTTGCATCAACGCCGTCCAGTCGTCTGAGGCACGCGTATCAACATCCGCTTCACGAGAAAGCAACAAAGCGACGATTTCTCGGTGGCCCCGCTTGGCGGCCAGCATAAGGGCTGTGTTGCGCTCAGGGCCCGTGTCACGAGCATCAATTTTTGCGCCGCGATCCAACATCTCTAGCACCAAATCGAGAC
>LXTK01000179.1 GCA_001643475.1 Proteobacteria bacterium SPGG2
CATGGCATCATCGTCAGTGAAATCCCGTTGGCGCAACCGGTGATCAACATTACCTGATCCCAGGGCGCGGACGAGTTTTTGTAGTAGGTAGAACTCCTCCACGGTCGACGTGGGCGCCGCCAAGGCACCGAATTGGTCCGCGCCATACTTGTCAATTACGCTGTTTAGACCGGCGGCCGTAAATTCCAAGGCTGTGTTCCAATCCACCGTTGTCCAGCGGCTGCCGGCGCGAATCATGGGGGCTTGCAGCCGGTCGGCGCTGTTCAGGGCCTCGTAGCTATAGCGGTCACGATCGGACAGCCAACATTCGTTGATAGCCTCATTATCGCGCGGCAGCACCCGCATCACTTTATTGCCGCGGGTCTGCACATTGAGGTTGGAGCCTACGCAATCATGCGGGCTAATGGAATCGTGGCTGATGAGTTCCCACGCACGCGCCGTGAACCGATAGGGCTTGGAAGTCAGCGCCCCAACCGGGCACAAGTCTATGACATTGCCCGATAGTTCCGAGTCGACGCTTCGTTCGATAAAGGTCCCAATCTCCATGTGCTCGCCACGGCCGGTGGCGCCGATCTCCATGATGCCGGCGATCTCCTGACCGAAACGCACACACCGCGTGCAGTGGATGCAGCGGGTCATCTCCGTGGTAATCAGCGGCCCGATGTCCTTGTCATGGACAACGCGTTTGTTGTCGCTGTAACGCGACACATCCTTGCCGTAACCCAACGCCAGGTCTTGTAACGGGCATTCCCCACCCTGGTCGCAGATCGGGCAATCCAGCGGATGGTTGATCAACAGGAATTCCATGACACTTTTCTGCGCGTCGCGCGCCAGGCTCGAGCGTGTGAACACTCTCATGCCTTCTGCCACCGGCGTGGCACAGGCCGGTAGCGGTTTTGGTGCCTTTTCAACCTCAATCAAACACATGCGACAGTTTGCCACCACCGATAATTTATGGTGATAACAAAAACGTGGGATGTAGATTCCGGCCGCATCCGTGACCTCGATGACCATAGACCCCTTGCGGGCCGGCAGAGGCTTTCCATTCACTTCGATGGTAACCATATCGGCCGGGGGCGGCTCCGTCGTTTTCATTTCCGGCTTTGCACTCATCCCGTTGTGCCCCGCGCACGCGGTAACTCGTAGGTACCAGTGCCTTGCATGCAATGGCCGTTGTCGATGTGATACTGAAACTCATCTTTGAAATGATGAACAAAACTTCTCACTGGCCATGCCGTCGCTTCACCGAACGCACATATCGTTCGCCCTTCGATCTTACTGGCCACATCGTCCAGCATATCCAGATCCTCGGATCGGCCCTGCCCATACTCGATACGGCGAACCACGCGTGCCAACCAGCCACTCCCCTCACGGCAGGGCGTACATTGCCCGCAGGACTCCTCGTAATAGAAATAAGCGATACGTTCCAACGCCTGCACCATGCAGGTGGTTTCATCCATGATAACCACGGCACCCGAGCCGAGCATCGAACCCGCTTTGGCAAGCGCATCGAAATCCATGGTTAGTTCCATCATGATATCCGCAGGTAAAACCTTGGCCGATGAGCCACCCGGTATGACCGCCTTTAATCGATGGCCTGCACGCACACCGCCGGCGAGTTCCAGCAGTTCGGCAAACGGTATGCCCAATGGGACTTCATAGTTACCCGGGCGGTTAACATGGCCTGACACCGAGAAGATCTTGGTGCCGCCATTATTTGGTTTGCCCATTTCGAGAAACTTTTTGCCGCCATGGCGCAGAATGTACGGCACGGACGCGAGCGTCTCCGTGTTGTTTATTGTGGTGGGACGCCCGAACAGGCCATAGTTGGCGGGGAACGGGGGCTTGTAACGCGGCAACGCCTTCTTGCCCTCGAGCGACTCCAACATGGCTGTTTCCTCGCCAACAATATAGGCACCCGCGCCCAGATGATTGTGCAGATCGAAATCCACGCCTGAACCCAACACGTTCTTACCCAGTAGCCCGGCCGCATAGGCCTCTTCTAGCGCGTCTTCACAGCGCCGGAATGGCTCGACAAATTCGCCACGTAAATAGTTGTAACCGACGGTCGATCCCGTCGCATAACCGGCGATAGCCATGCCCTCGAACACAGCGTGCGGGTTGTAGCGTAGGATATCGCGATCTTTGTAAGTGCCAGGCTCGCCCTCATCCGAGTTACAAACGATGTACTTTTGTCCCGGTGCATTGCGCGGCATGAAACTCCATTTAAGACCGGTGGGAAACCCGGCACCACCACGCCCCCGCAGGGCGGCTGTCTTCATCTCCTCGATGATAGTCTCCGGCGGGGTCTTTTCTCTCAGCACCTTCTGCCACATCTCGTATCCACCGGCACGGCGATAGGACTCTAACCGCCAGGGCTGATCATCTTTGAGGTTCGCAAAACAGATTTGATTAATCGCCATCTCTAATCCAGTTTCGCAAGGATCTGATCGACCTTCTCGGGCGTCAGGTTTTCATAATAATCATCGTCAAGCATGAACATCGGCGCACCCCCACAGGCGGCCAAGCATTCCGCTTCTTTGACGGTGAATTTCCCATCCGGCGTGGTTTCGCCAAGCTTGAGCCCTAGTTTTTTCTCTAGGTGTTCAACGATCACGCCGGAGCCACACAACATGCACGAGATGTTGGTGCACACATAGATCTTGTGGCGACCCACCGGCTTTAAGTCATACATGGTGTAGAACGTCGCCACCTCGTAAACGGCGATTGGCGGCATCTCCAGGTACTCCGCGACTGCGTCCATATAGTCGGTGGTAAGCCAACCACCGTTTTGCGCTTGCACAATATTTAATGCCCCCATGACTGCCGCTTGCTTCTGATCCGGCGGATACTTGGCGATCCAACGATCGATGCCGGCCCGTGAATCGTCCGTAAGCAGCGTCACCTTGGACGTGTCTTGCGCAGATGCCGTCACCGGTCAATTTCTCCGAATACAATGTCTTGGGTACCGATCACCGCCACCACATCGGCAATCATGTGTCCGCGCGTCATCTCGTCCAGCGCCGCCAAATGAGCAAAGCCGGGGGCACGGATCTTGAGACGATAAGGCTTGTTAGCCCCGTCGGAAATAAGATAGACACCGAACTCGCCCTTGGGCGCCTCGACCGCCGCGTAGACCTCTCCTTCCGGGATACAGAAACCCTCTGTAAACAACTTAAAATGATGGATCAACGACTCCATATCGTCCTTGATTTCTTCCCGCGTGGGCGGCACCAGCTTATGATCGTCAACGATCACCGGCCCCAGGTTTTCGCGCAACCATTTCACACATTGGCGTACGATGTGGTTAGATTGGCGCATCTCCTCGATACGTACCAGATAGCGATCATAGCAATCTCCATTAGCGCCAACCGGGATGTCGAAATCTAAACGATGATAGACCTCGTAGGGTTGTTTCTTGCGGAGATCCCATTCAACACCCGATCCACGCAGCATTGGACCTGTGAAACCTAGTTGTAGCGCGCGTTCAGGCGGCACTACCCCGATACCTACTGTGCGCTGCTTCCAGATACGGTTATCAGTCAGCAGTGTTTCGTAGTCGTCGACGCGCTTGGGAAAGCGCTCGGTGAAGTCCCAAATGAAGTCGAGCAATGAGCCTTGCCGATTTGCATTGAGGCGCTTGACGTCGTTTTCGTTGTGCCACTTAGAGGGTTGGTATTGAGGCATGCTCTGCGGAAGATCGCGGTAGACACCACCAACACGATAGTACGTCGCGTGCATGCGTGCGCCCGATACAGCCTCGTAGCAGTCGAATAAGTCTTCTCGTTCCCGAAAACAGTAAAGAAACACCGTCATTGCCCCGATATCTAGTGCATGCGTGGCGAGCCATAGTAGGTGATTAAGGAGTCGCGTAATTTCGTCGAACATCGTGCGAATGTACTGCGCCCTAGGTGGCGGTTCGACACCCAAAAGTTTCTCCATCGCCAACACGTAGGCGTGCTCATTACACATCATCGCCACGTAATCAAGCCGATCCATATAGCCGATACTTTGGTTATAGGGCTTACTCTCGGCGAGTTTCTCGGTAGCCCGATGCAATAGACCGATATGCGGGTCGGCGCGTTGGATCACCTCACCGTCGAGCTCAAGCACCAGGCGCAGCACACCATGCGCCGCCGGGTGCTGCGGCCCGAAATTCATCGTGTAATTACGGATCTCTGCCACCGAAGCCCTCTTCGCGAATCACGCGTGGCACCAGCGTGCGCGGCTCGATACTCACCGGTTCGTAGATAACGCGCTGTTTCTCGGCATCGTAGCGCATCTCAACTTCACCGATTAAAGGAAAGTCCTTGCGAAACGGGTGGCCGATAAATCCATAATCCGTGAGAATCCGGCGCAGATCC
>LXTK01000171.1 GCA_001643475.1 Proteobacteria bacterium SPGG2
GTTCATCAAAGTCACCCAAATCTACAAAGGCACCTTCTACACCAAAGTGCTCGTTGAACTGATAACCGCCTAGTAGTTTGGTGCCACTGTCGTCATCATCTAGCTCGTCGTCGTCCGCATTGCCGATAGCACCGCCCACATACCAACCAGCCGATACCGGCTCAACGGGGATCAGATAGAGGGTGATGGCAGTAACGACGGCGAGAACGAGGAATTGGACTTTCATCTATGGGCTCCCTGGCATGAACGTCGACTCAATTCGTCCGAGTTGGAGAATAGCAACCGACCTTCTAAATACATAGTCGATTTAGGGCCAATCGATCACACCCGAGCCGCCGTTCGTCTGTCTCCGACGGCCGGTAACGATCAGTGTTATGGGGTAGGGAAGTGTTGTTGCCGATTAAGTGTGTTAATCGGTTTGAGCCCCGGCTTCCTTCAAGATCTCGGCCGCGCGCGTGTACCCGCCTTCGATAGCAATCTTGTGAGCAGTGTTGCCGCTACCGTCCTGGACATTAACATCGGCACCACCATCGACCAAAACTTTTACAAGGTCAGCATAGCCGTTTGCGGCCGCTGCCATCAAAGGCGTCTGTCCACTCGTAGTACGGACATTAACATTGACACCAGCTTTCAGTAATTGTTGGGCTACTGATATGTGGCCCCGCGAAACAGCGTTGAACAAAGCGACCGTGCCATGGGCGTGTTTGGTTTTGCCCGGATCATCGAGGCCAGTGGGCAGCTTGAACATGAGGCTAGCTAAAGAGACAACAACCATGGCAACAAGCGCAAACAACATGACGTCCTTATTGACATGCAACTCTTCGGCAATTTCGCTGGGCAGATTGGCGCCGACAGTGAGTATCACCACGACCAGGACCAGGGAGAACTTCAAATAGCGCACAAGCGAGATGCCGACGAGCGTGATCAGCCCGCCGAGAAGATAGCTGCGATCGATCCCCCACTGCTCAGCAAACCCGCGTGGCAGATTTGCCCCGAAACTCATCAGCATTACAACTGCGACCAGCCCCCATTCTCGGGTCCATTTTTTTGATGCTCTCATTGTTAGCCAGATATTTTCGGCGTTCTACCGAAGTTTACTCACGAATTGGACCTATTTTGACGACCAAATTAGCAGCTTTAAAGAGTTTGGCCAGTCTTAAAGCACCATTTTATTCATATTTTTGCTTCCTTTGCCCAATCGTAGCCTACTCGGTCGGCGAGCGGGAAATTTTGGCTGGTAAATCGGGTAGCAGGGGGGCGAGCTTGGCTCAATCCCCGGCCTAAAGTGCCGGGCCTCCCTAGCCGATAGCGTAGTTCAACCGTGGTGATGGCTTAATCGGGCGGTATGGACGATAAAACGCTAATACTCGCGCCGGAGGAGCTGGCCGAAACCCAGTCTCCACCGGCAGAAAACTGGTTTACCGACGGACAATTGCCATCCGATGATCGCGAACAACTCCATTATTTATTGGCAGCCTTGTTGCGCATGTATCATGCGCTACCTGCCCCTATGCGGCGCACTTATTATGATAGGCGCGGCGCCGGGCTGCACGCGCGAAGATCCAATGTGGTGCATCGACCTCATCAATCAGGCGATCGCCCAGGTTCAGCCGCCGGCCACAAACGACTGAGCTAGCGGGATAGGTCGATTCCTACTCTTCTGTATTCTTAAGTTTTGCTTTAGCTTTATCCTTTAGAAGCTTCATCCGTTCCTTAAAAGTCAGTTTTTTCTTTTTATCCTTCTGCTTCTTCTTTTTCGTTGTAGGCGCCGCTTGAATATCCGCGGCGCCCAGTTGCTGCATCAATTCTTCCAGATTCAGATCGCCGCCAGTCATCGCTGGCATGCCGGGAGTGCTCATGTCGCCACCTGAGTCGCCTCCCATACCACCGGCGATAAACTCTCTTAGCGGTACCTTCTTGTATGAACTGTGGCGGTTAATGTTCATCGATTTCGTTTCTATCGCTACGACGTTTACTTCGGTTGGTGGTTCACCACGGGCCTTCGCATCTTTTACCATTTGCTTAACCTTTGCGTCTGGCATGTTAGAGACGAAAAACGGGTTGAGGCCTGATGCACTGAGATAATTTGCCCTGAACATCAAGAAGGCATTGCGTTGTAACTTATCTAATGCCTGCTCTGTAAGATTCTTGCCGGGCATTTTGTCCATCTGAAAATCTTTCATCCATGCCTGTGGATCGACACCCACGGTCGCCTTGATAAGGTTGTGCACCTTGGGAGAAAAGCAAGCAATGATCTCGCCCCATTGACCCGCTTCGTAGCAAACCGTATTGTATTTAGCGACAATTTTGGTGCCAATTTTCCGGACCTGTGATGAGCCCTCAGGCATGATGCCCATCATATTAGCTTGCGTCATGCCATGTTTTTTCATCATGTCGTCGAGCATGCGCCGGAACTCATCACCCATGAGTTTGCATTTACCGGTGGTACTCTGCTCGTGTTTATGATCAAAGAGGGTACAGTTGTCTCCATCACGCAACCAGTCGGTTTGTCCGTTCTCCTCGATAGCAAGACCTTTTTTTTTAAAATACATCTTCTGCCCATCCTGCATCGTAATAACCAAGCCAGCGTGCGCCGTGCTAGATAGTGCTAGCGCTAGAAACATGACGGTTATGGTGCTGAACTTCATTGCTTCTCCCCTTATATCGGTAAATTGGCGATCCGGATATTTCAACCACGGGTGAAGAGGATACCGTACCATATTTCGAAATCCTGTTGTTACCCGGTGAGGCGCTATTTAGCGAGTCAAGAAGGACCTGTAAGGGTCGGTCAAAACAAATGGCCTGGCCGCGGAGCTTTGTGCCTCCCGACGCGGTCGCTTGCGTGCCCCCGAAGAGCCGGGTAGCGTATACCGATCACTTATCAAAGAGCTGATCCATACTTACCAAAAAGATCCTGGTCGCCGTCATCACTATATGTGTTTTTTTGCCGAGGACCAGTATTGCGATCACACTGGAATTGGACGACGCCAGAACCATTAGCGCCGATGGTAGTTGCGCCAAGATAAAAAATAGTGGCGGGCATACTTTCGTCTACAATCATGGGAAATCAACTTTGTTAAGAATGGATCAGGCCGGTAATGAGTATAAGTTGGCTAAGGCGAATCAAAAGCAGAGAGAACTGGTGCAAAAGACCAAGCGCGCGGCACAAACCGGCAAACAATATACGAAATTTCTGCCGAACACGTATCAGCGCAAGATAAAAGACCTCACGCGGGGAAAAAATAAGGTCAAACGCATGGGCACGACGCTAACCGGGTCTAAGTCGAAGACCAAAAAACGACCCCCACGTCTCAAGGCCGCTGGCGAGTATTGCAGTTTCGAGGGCATCAGGGGTATCGGCTACGATGTGGTGCAGGACGACTGTAACACTAGGCTGGTTCTGTGGGGCACAATGGCGCAAAGTATTTGCAAAGCCGGAGTGGGCGACGTTACTCGGATTGCGCAGACTCGTAACCGACATTAGCAAGGTCGCGGGCGGCGAACAAGCGCATAGTAGCTTTGCTTTCACCGCGTTCAGAATTAAAGCCGTACCTATTGCTTGGAATACAGAAACTGGGGTTGGCCAGTGCCCACGAGCCCAAGGCTACCTTTGTCAGCTTACTAATCCGTAGCAATCCCCGACGCCCGCCCGTTTCACTGCTCGCCGGCATGAACTACGTGCCGACATGTCGCTCCAGCGTGGGACGTCACGACCAGCAGAAAGACGTTGAAACTCGGCGCCGCGGCCTTTCTTGCACCTGATGACCCTGGTATAACCAAGTATCGCACTACCACGTCAGGGAGTCAGTAGGCTGCGCCCACTAACGATCCTAGACCGCGAGGTATCGAGTGAGCATAAAAAAAATTCTATTTGTAGTCGTTATCGTCGCCCTAATCGTTGCCTTCTTTGCCTTTGACCTCGGTCAGTATTTCAGCCTGGAGTATTTCAAGGCACAGCAAGCAAACATTATGGCTTACTACCAGGCCAATCGTTGGCAGACGATCCTGATCTTTTTTGTCATCTATGTCGCCGTGACTGGTCTGTCATTACCGGGGGCCGTAATCATGACCCTGGTGGCGGGCGCCATTTTTGGGCTCCTATGGGCGACGGTGATTGTGTCGTTCGCCTCTAGCATAGGCGCTACCTTGGCGCTCCTGGTTTCACGCTTCCTACTGCGCGATTGGGTTCAGAATAAGTTCGGCGATCGCCTGCAGACAATCAATGACGGCATAAAAAAGGATGGCGCATTCTATCTGTTTACCCTGCGGTTGGTACCGGCATTTCCGTTCTTCGTTATCAACTTGATCATGGGGTTGACGCCGATTCGAACTCTGGTTTTTTATCTTGTCAGCCAGATCGGTATGCTGGCCGGCACCATTGTCTACGTCAATGCGGGCACGCAGATCGCAAAGATCGAAAGCCTGAGCGGTATTCTATCACCGGGGCTGATAATTTCTTTTACGCTGCTCGGTATTTTTCCGCTGATCGCCAAAAAGGTTGTCGAATTTATCAAGGCCCGTAAGGCCTTGCGCGACTATCCCAAGCCGAAAACATTCGATCGCAATATGATTGTTATCGGCGCCGGCTCCGCCGGTTTGGTGGCGTCCTATATTGCGGCTGCAGTAAAGGCAAAGGTTACTTTGATAGAGAAAAATAGGATGGGGGGTGATTGCCTAAATACCGGCTGCGTACCGTCAAAGGCACTGATTCGCTCGGCAAAATTTCTTTCTCACGCAAAACGGGCCAAGGAATTTGGGTTCCGATCAGCCAGCGTCGACTTCGATTTTGCTGAAGTCATGGAACGGGTTCAACGTGTAATCAAAACCGTAGAACCCCATGACTCGGTGGAACGCTATACCAAACTTGGCGTGGAATGTATCGAAGGCAAGGCGACTATCACGTCTCCCTATACGGTGGAAGTGAATGGGCAAACCTTGACTACCCGTAGCATCGTGATTGCTGCCGGCGGCGAGCCGTTTGTGCCACCCATTCCCGGCATCGAGGATGTCGGCTACCTCACGTCCGATACCGTATGGGATCTACGAAAACTACCACGGCGCTTGGTGGTACTCGGGGGCGGCCCCATCGGCTCCGAGTTGGCACAAGCATTTGCCCGCTTTGGTAGCCAGGTAACACAAATAGAAATGCTGCCGCGGATACTGATACATGAGGACCCGGAGATCTCGGAGATGGTCGCCAAGCAATTCCGGGCCGAGGGTATCGACGTACGTGTCGACCACAAGGCAAAAGAGTTTCTGGTTGAAAACGGCCAGAAGGTGGTGATCTGCGAACACCAAGGCAAGGACGTGCGCATAGAGTTCGATGAATTGCTTGCGGCAGTCGGGCGAGTGGCCCGRACCAAGGATTATGGTCTCGATGAGTTAGGCATCGGTCTYACCAAGAGTSGCACCATCGACACAAACGAATTTCTACAAACGAAATTCCCCAATGTCTACGCCTGTGGCGATGTCGCCGGCCCCTATCAATTCACCCACATCGCCGCGCACCAGGCTTGGTTTGCATCGGTAAATGCCTTGTTTGGAACGTTTAAGAAGTTCAAGGCTGATTATTCCGTGATCCCCTGGGCAACGTTTACGGAACCCGAAGTCGCTCGTGTGGGCCTCAATGAACAAGACGCCAAGGAAAAAGGCATTGCCTACGAAGTCACGACCTATGGCATCGATGACCTGGATCGCGCCATTGCCGACGAGGAGGCACACGGCGTCGTGAAGGTCTTAACCGTGCCGGGTAAGGATAAGATTCTCGGTGTCACGATTGCCGGCGAACATGCTGGCGATATTATTGCCGAATACATCGCTGCCATGCGCCACGGTTTCGGTCTCAATAAGATCCTTAGCACTATCCATATCTATCCGACGCTCGCCGAAGCCAACAAATATGCCGCCGGTGAATGGAAGCGGGCGCACGCGCCGCAAGGAGTCCTTCGTTGGTTTGAGCGCTATCATGGCTGGCGCCGAGGCGGTGGGTCTGCCACACGAGTTAGCGAGCAAGCGCAACACAAGGTAAATTAACGGATCACCGACCTTAATAAGGGCAATCAATGTCATGACCAACTCCAGATTTAAACACCTTGCCTTATTTAGATCCCCCCTCCACTTGTTGGAGGGGGCCAGGGGGAGGACGGATAACGACTAACGAATCACGGTTCACGGCCGAGGGAGGGGATATGGTGCAAAAGTTTGATGCGATTGTCATCGGTACAGGGCAGTCCGGGCCTGCACTCGCGGCCCGATTAACAAAAGAACGTCTAAAGACCGCGGTCATCGAACGCAAGTTGTTCGGTGGTACTTGTGTCAATGTCGGCTGCATACCCACCAAGACACTAGTGGCTAGCGCCCGTGCGGCGCACATGGCCAGGCGCGGTCCAGACTTTGGGGTCATAATAGAGGGATCAGTTGCTGTCGACATGAAACGCGTGAAAGCGCGCAAGGATGCGATCGTCGGTCAATCCAACCAGGGCGTCACCAACTGGCTGAAGAACATGTCGAACTGTACGGTGTTCGAGGGGCATGGCCAATTCGAAAATGCGCATACCGTACGTGTTAATGACGACTTGTTAGAGGCCGAAAAGATTTTCATTAATGTCGGCG
>LXTK01000103.1 GCA_001643475.1 Proteobacteria bacterium SPGG2
GCGTATGGCCGCGAGCCATATAGGTATCAAGTCGCCGACGCAACGGTTCCCACAACAAGGCGGCGAACAGAAATGCCGGCGTAACCGGTTTGTCCTCTTGAATGCGAGTATCCGTGTTGGCCAGTGCGTTGGGCACCAGCGTCCGCGGTGACGCGTCGCCTTCTAACTCTAGCGTCTCTTGTGTCAACGGGAACAGATATCTGAAGAGCCCGTAATGCCGAAGTAATTCATAGGTCTTCAAAGCATGCCCACGGTGAAACAGCTTTATAATTTCTTCAAACATTCTTGCCGGTGGCACGTCCAACAATAAACACCCAAGTTCTCGGATTGGGCCCGCCGTAGGCGGATCGATCTCAAAATCCAACTTCGCGGCAAAACGCAGAACACGCAACAAACGCACTGGATCCTCACGGTAACGTATCTCTGGATCGCCAATGATGCAAAGCAGTCCGCGTCTGAGATCATCGATACCACCCACATAATCAATAACCGCATTCTTTCGTATGTCGTAATACAATGCGTTAACCGTGAAATCACGCCGAATTGCATCCTCTTCTTGGCTCCCGAACACATTGTCTTGCAGAATGCGGCCTTCTACTGTCTGCCGGGAACCGGCAGACGCAGGTTTAGGCATACCTCTAAAGGTGGCAACTTCGATGATTTCACGTCCAAAATGCACGTGCGCAAGCCGAAAGCGGCGTCCAATTAGCCGCGCCCTACGAAAGAGTCTGCGGACCTCTTCGGGTTTGGCGTCGGTCGCTACATCGAAATCTTTCGGTTCGTGACCAAGCAACAGATCACGCACACATCCACCCACCAGGTAACCGTCAAACCCGGCCTCATTAAGTCTGCTTAAGACCTTGAGCGCGTTTTGATTGATATGCGCCTGTGAGATTGGGTGTTCAGAACATAGAATGGTAACGGGGGCGTTGATCTTCACCTCGCAAAAGGATCACTTGGAAATAGGTCACGTTGTTGTTCAAATTTTGCCCGTCCGTATAATAACATCTCTTTTATGAGCGGTCAGAATACCGCATCACGCACACGCTCCCTTCGTCTAGTGGCCTAGGACACCGGCCTCTCACGCCGGTAACAGGGGTTCGAGTCCCCTAGGGAGCGCCACCACCGCCGATGTTTGTGGATACCTTGAAATCATGGACACCCCCATATACTCATATGACTGCTATGAGCACATCGCCCTACATCTCAGAAGTCAGCCAAAAGGAATTTGCGGCGCGAGTATTAGAGAAGTCACGAGAAGTGCCCGTACTCGTGGACTTTTGGGCTCAATGGTGTCGGCCATGTCACATGCTGATACCGACCTTGGCAAAGCTTGCCGGTGCCTATGCCGGAAAATTTCTGCTCGCCAAGGTAAATACTGACAACGAGCGTGAATTAGCGACCACATACGGTATTCGTAGTCTGCCCACCGTAAAGATCTTCCGCGATGGAGAGGTTGTAGATGAATTTATGGGGGTGCAACCAGAATCGGCGATCCGACAAATCGTCGACCGCCATGTGTCACGCGAATCCGACAGCATGGTCGAGGCCGCCCTGCTCGCTCATCGCGAAGGCAAAACAAAAGAGGCGACTGAGCTACTGCAAAAAGCCGTGGACACGGATCCCGACAACGATCGGGCCAAAATCGAACTTACAAAGATCTATCTCGAGCAGTCACGCCTTGACGACGCAGAAAAGCTGCTAGGCCGTACCAACAAACTAGACTCGGAGGAAATCGCCCTGGTTGCGTACATCGAATTTGCACACATCGCTGCCGATGCATTGCCGATGGCAGAGTTAGAACAGGCGATTTCTTTGGATTCAAACAATTGTGATGCGCGCCACAAACTAAGTGCGCTGTAGGTGTTAGAAAACGATTATGACTCCGCTCTGCAACAACTTCTGGAGCTCGTAAAGCGAAACCGGAAATTTGGCGATGATGCTGGACGCAGGCACATGGTGGCGTTGTTCAATATGCTCGGTGATAGCAACGATCTGGTCGCCAAGTATCGCAACCTACTGTCCATGGCGCTCAACTAGTGCGAACAGCCGCAGGCGCGCTTGGTCCTTGTTATTGCCCAAGGCGATATAAAAGCGGGTGCTTGGGTGTGGGCCAACCGTGCCCGTGGTACGCACGGGTTAGGCCTTCGCGCCCCCCATTTTTAGCATGTCCGCCGTACGGGTAAAACCACTTCGGAATGCAATGGAAAGGGCCGTTTCACCCTTGCTGTCCTTGGCAGCCACATCGGCACCGCTATCCATCAACACTTTGACGAGATCGGAATAACCCTTTGAGGCCGCTGCCATAAGTGGCGTAGCGCCAGTCAGTGTTTTGACATTGACGTTAACACCCGTCTTGAGTAGGGACTGCGCCACCGATACTTGGCCCTTGGAAACCGCGTTGAACAGCGCCACGGCGCCGTGCCGGGTCGAGGATACTTTTTGCTGCTCAATGCCCGTTGGGATCTTGAAGAACCGACTCGCCAGCGAGACCACGACCATCGCGATTAACGCGAACATCATGATGTGGCGGTCAACCCCAAATTCTGTCGCCATGTCTGCCGGGATATTGGCGCCAATGGCCAGGATGGCCACGACAAGTACGAGGGTGAACTTGAGGTATCGGACCAGTGCCACGCCGACGAGACATACCAACCCACCAAGCAAGTACTTGCGGTCGATACCCCATTGTTGAGCGAATTCGACCGGCAAATTGGCGCCAATGCTCATCAGCGCCACCCCGATTACCAGTCCCCAGTCTGAAATCGACTTTACCTTAATCATGGTCTGAGCCTAGTCGGCAGCCCTGCCGCGTCAAATCAAATATCTGTAGAGTTCGCATTATCGTCAGCTATCCCTCGCCTAGGCAGTGTCATTCGTTGCGCCGGGCCTGCAGTGGGCCGGCCCACCGGCTATCATCTAGGAACGGGACCGCCATCTCAGCGAAGGTAGAGCCTCAAAAATACCAATATCCCGGCCTATTTGGGGGAAAAGCATGCAAAATCTGTGCCTATGGTCGCAAATAATGGCCGTTTGCGGTCAAATCGGCTGGAAACAGGTTAAGTGGGCATGTCGCCACATTCACCGCTAGCCGGGGGGGCACAGGACACCCAGGGCCGACATGAAACGTACCAGCCAAACAGCACCGCAAACGCTTGAGCAACGCATTAGACGCCTAGAAAAGCGCGTGGCGCTGCTCGCCGGTAACGAAAAGCGTGCGCTCGCCACTACGCTTAATGCCTTTCACCCGGCGCTTCCACTGGGGTTGGGGGTGGTTGTACTGGTGTGTGGCTACCTGGGCCTGGGCCTACCGCAACACTACTATCAGCCGTTGTTTGCTGGCTTAGTCGTCATCTTGGTATACCACCGTCAATTGTGGTCGTTAGCGCCCGGCCACTGGCGCTGGCCACAGATCATCGTTAACTTCTTAATGCTATCGTTGTTCTTCAAACTGCTGATTGGCGGGGGTACGCGCTATCCACTCGGGTGGCTGAAGGTTCCGGTCCTCAAAAAGATTTCACCCACGGAGGAGAGCCCTTGGTACGATCAGCTTTTTCCCAACTTCGAGGTGGCCTGGCAGGGTATTCCGACTGTGACTGATCTGAGTTTTGACGTCACCATGATTCAAAGCTTTTTGTTAATCGCCACCTTGGCGGGCGCGGTTTTCCGATTCCAACCTTTCGCATCCCTAACCGCCGTGCTGCTGTTATTGGTATCCATACCTACATTCACTAGTTTTAATTGGGAGTGGGTGGTCCTGTTTCTTGTCCTCGGTGGTGCTTCTTTGTACTTGCAAACATACCCCCTTACGGTGCGGCCGAACCACGCTCAACAAAAAGACGAGTAATCCAACTAGCGGCATCTGCCAGCTCTGCGGCGCAAACCGTATGTGCCATCGGATACGTACGCCAATCTACTGCGTATCCGTTATGCTGCAAACACTTCCGTGATTCCGATGCCCGCGCCAATGGAACAATTGGATCGTCTTCGCCATGCGCCATGAAAATAGGAATATCACGATTGGCGTCACGGCACTCTTGCGCCAAACTGCTAGGGACAGGCAAGTAGCTTGATAGAATCAGTAGACCAGCCAGGCGTTGCGGGTAACGCAGACCGGTGTACAAAGCGATGGCGCCACCCTGCGAGAATCCGGCCAACAAAATCTGCGATGCGGGAATGCGGCGTTCCAACTCACGTTGAATAAACACATGAACGATCGCCTGCGACTCTCGGATATGCTGAGTATTCTCACGAAAGTTGCCTGTGT
>LXTK01000085.1 GCA_001643475.1 Proteobacteria bacterium SPGG2
TTCAGGATATCCTTGCTGATCTTCATCCGGCAGATATCGCCGGCGTGTTAGAAGGGATTCCGCCAGAACAACGACACTCGGTTTGGCGCCAGGTCGATCCTGAGACGATGGGCGAAGTTTTGGTGGAAGTGCCGGAGGCCGTTCGCAGCGATCTGTTAGAAGACATGGATCAGAGTGCCTTGGTGACAGCTGTTCAAGGGTTGGAAACCGATGACATTGCCGATCTATTACCAGAACTATCAGCCGAGGTTACAGCGGAGATCCTGTTTTTTATGGACAAGCAGGGTAGGCAGCGACTCGATGCTGTGCTGTCGTTTCCTGAGGATACCGCGGGCGGCCTGATGAATGTTGATGCCGTGACAGTGCGAGAGAACATAACGCTTCAAGTCGTTCTTCGTTATTTGCGTTTACGCAGTGAGCTCCCAGAGTACATGAACGAACTGTATGTGGTCGACAGGACGCATCGCTTAACAGGAACTCTTCGACTTGCCAAAATTCTAACTAGCGATCCCAAGCTGCTAGTTCGTGATGTCATGGACGAAAATACTAACAAACTAACCGTATTGATGCCAGACCGGGAAGTGGCCGCCGCATTCGAGCGTTACAATCTCATTAATGCACCAGTGGTTGACGAAGATGAGAGATTGCTAGGTCGGATCACGGTTGATGACGTTGTCGATGTTATCCGAGAAGAGGCGGATCATTCTGTAATGGCGCCGGCGGGCTTGAGTGAGGAAGTCGATATCTTCGCACCTGTCGTACGCAGTGCCCGCGACCGAGCGGTGTGGCTCGGCGTTAACTTGATAACTGCTGTTCTCGCTTCCTGGGTGATTGGTCTTTTTGAGGACACGATTAAAAAGGTGATCGCGCTTGCTGTGTTGATGCCGATAGTAGCTAGCATGGGGGGTAATGCGGGGACGCAGACAGTTACGCTAGTCGTGCGCGGTTTGGCAGTAGGGACGATTACAGATGCAAACGCACGTCGTCTATTGGTGAGGGAATTGATGGTGGGCGTTTTAAACAGTATGCTATGGGCGCTGATCGTTGCGCTGGTTGCAGTCGCCTGGTTTCATAACCTTGCACTTGGTTTGATCATTGCCCTTGCCATGATAATTAATCTCGTATTCGCGGCGCTAGCGGGTGTAATAATTCCCGTGGCAGTGCATCGCCTAGGGATCGATCCTGCCTTGGCTAGTGGGGTTGCCTTAACGACAGTGACGGACGTGGTGGGTTTCTTGGCCTTCCTCGGATTGGCTACATTATTTCTGATTTGAGGGCTAAGTAATATAGACGTTGGTCGATTATACCTTGATCCGGAGAAACAACACTTCACCTGCCGAAAGCTGCCATCTATCAGCTGGTGTTTGCGTTTCAGCGAGTTTTGTGATTTGTTGAAAGTGTCAATGCAGCCCAACATTCTGAGATTACTTAAACAAGCCATCGCAGAGCAACGATGTCTGGCCGTACGATATCGCGACGGCGGTGCTCGCGTCATGGAACCGCATGCAGCGTATACCAATGATCGAAATGAGATTGTTGTCGATTGCTATCAGACCGGTGGTTTTTCAGCATCTGGGAGGAAACCCCCGTTCTGGAAGCGGTTGCGGTTAAAAAAAATCACCGCTGCCTCGCTGCTTAAGCAAACCTTCGAGCCACGTGTAGAGGAGGGTTTCAGTCCCGAAAAACCTAGGTATAAGAATAAGCCGGTGGCCATTATTGCTAACGATGAGCCATCGTACATGTATTCGCCGGAAGCACTGCAGCAGATGGGGCCATTCTTACCGGACGATAGAAAGTTTCACTGACGGAGATGTGGTGGCGTGCTAAGCCACGCCTTTCCGTATTCATTCGATCAATCAAGGCATGAATACCGTCAACATCACGGTTTCTGAGTACCTTGCGCACGAAGGTTCGTGGCTTGGTGAGGCTACTCACATAGGCAGGTTAACACCCGCGATCATCTCTATGCGATCCTTTTTGAGGCAAGCTTGGACCATATTGGTATGGGAAGCACCATAAATGTCCGCCAATATCAGTACCCCTTGTCCTTGATCCAGGCTATTCATCTCGCACTGAAATGTCTGCAGAAACTCTTCAGATGATTGGGTGCCATTGGCTGTCAATGCGTTGAGCTTTGGTATCTTACTATTCAGCGTGTGCTCAGCTGCTTCGATCATGGCCTTCCCTATGTGACCTTGCGTCAATAGGAGAATACCTATCATGAGAGTTCTCGGTGCCTAACTTGAGTAGTTATGTCGCTATGTGAAAAATGATTCGCTAGTTTTTGCACCATATAGACTGAGCGATGTTGTCCACCGGTACAACCAACGGCGATCGTCATATAGCTGTGTCGTTCTCGTTCAAAATGCGGGAGCCACCTTTCGAGAAAAGTGCATATGTCTTTGAACATATCATGCACCTGTTTGTGTCGTTCTAGATGGGCCACTACCGGTTCGTCGAGGCCGGTAAACCTCCTCAGTTCGGATTCCCAATAAGGGTTGGGTAGACACCGTATGTCAAAGACGTAATCGGCGTCCAGAGGAGTCCCGTGCTTGAAGCCGAACGACACAAACAACAAGGTCAGTCCCTCCGCATCTTCACCGCCCGCGAAGTCATGCACTTGTTGGCGTAGTTCGTATGCTGTCGTATGGGTTGTGTCTATACGCATCACGGCGCTAAATGACATCGGCTCCAAGAGTGTTCGCTCAAGGCGAATACCCTCAAGCAGTGAAGTATTTTCATCCGTTAATGGGTGCTTGCGACGCGTCTGTTTGAAACGTTTAACGAGAACCGATTCTTCTGCTTCGAGGAATACGATTGAGTAGTGTATGCCCAATTCTTCAAGTTGCTCCAAACTCTTGGGCACTTCATTTAGAAAGGCTCGATTGCGCGCATCGATACCGATCGCAACCTTTCTAAGAGTCTCAGTGTTGGCGTCTGTGATTTGCCTAGCAAAGTGCGGAATCATCGCGGCCGGCAAATTGTCGATGCAGTAGAAGCCTATGTCTTCCAGGGCCTGAAGTGCAATACTTTTTCCGGAACCTGATAGCCCGGTGATAATGAAGAAACTCATGTACTTGGTGACTTGCTAATAATCGCCTGCTGTTTCCTCACGAATTCGTTTAGTGGGTCTATACCGCGTACACGCAGGAGATAGGCACGCGTTGCCGCCTCTACGAGGATCGCAAGATTGCGTTCCCGGGGCGACGAATAGCAAGGCTTCTGGCACGTCCACGCCTAGAATCGAATAGGTTTGATGTTCGGCTCGTAGACGCTCGTCCCCTTAATCGCTTGAGCTGTACCAGTAAGGGTAGCTTCTTTTTGTGTCTGACTGAGGTCTCATCGTATGTGGCACGTATATCGAGAATGCCCGGTCCACGAACTTCGAAATATTCCGACAAGGCCTCGGGGCGCTGGCCTACCAATACTTGCGGTGCGGCTCGCACAAACTCGACGGCGTCGTCAGCGATCAAGCGGTGGTTTCGACTCAGTAATTCTAGTGCCAGCTCACTTTTCCCAATCCCACTTGCACCCATGATGAAAACACCCATTCCCAGTATTTCCATATATACACCGTGTAGCGTGGCATGCGGTGCCAGCACTCGCGTTAGGTAGTACTGCAGATGTTCGATGACTACTGGACTCGCAAGCGGCGTCGAAAAAAGCGGCATTGCGAGTCGATCAGCGTGTTCGACAAAATCGACCCTGGCCCCCTTGTTATTAGCGAGAATCGAGGCCGCAATCTTGTCATTAGAGAACAAGCTATACATGCTGTTTTCACGCTCTTGCTCGCTCAGGTTTGGCAGGCACGCCAGTTCGTTATCAGCCACGATCTAGATCCGATTCGGATGCACGAGGTTCATATGCCCCACTTGGGCCATGCCAGGAAACTCGGCTTTGGCCGCTTCGAGTGGCCTGCTCTTTCCTGCCTTACCGGCTACCCACGTAAGTTTAAAGACGCACGCTGAGTATCAAACAAATCGTTTGTGGTTAGGGTTGGAATCATGGGCGGGTTTCAGCTGGCTTTACGGCTTATACTACTGTGATAGGCACTTAGAGCCTGATAAGCTTGATCCACGCTTTCCATTGTCAGAAGCCGGTCGCAGAAATCATTATCGCTAAAGGTAGCAGCGAGCATCGACAATATCTGCAGGTGTTCTTCGTTAGCGTTCTCCGGCACCAGTAGCGCAAATATTATCCTTACTGGTTTGCCATCGATAGTATCAAAATCCATTTCCCGCTCGAGAGTAGCAAAGGCTCCTATTGGGCTTCTTAGGCCCTTCAACCTACCGTGTGGTAGGGCGATACCGTTTCCAATACCAGTACTTCCCAAACGCTCGCGTTCTACAAGCGCTTGAAAAGCGGCATTACGATCTAACTCTAAGCTGCCCTCGTGCAACAGAGAACTTATTTTCTCGAGCGCACGTTTCTTGCTAGAGGCCGTCATGCCCACGGCAACCCGTTTCGGTGTCAGTAGATCATTTAACTGCATATTTTTTTATTGTAATAGAGCGGTGGAACAGAGCTTTATGTTTTTGTCGTCCTATTATGATTTCTTAATACGGCGATGGTTGATCTTAATTTTTTCTTTGTGCTTCAGTATCTGGCGGTCAAGTTTGTCCGCCAAGAAATCGATGGCGGCGTACATACTTTCGCCTTCAGCGTGGGCATGTAGTGTAGCGCCTTTGGCGTGGATCGTGGCTTCAGCGTTATGGCGATTCTTCTCCACATGTAGCACTACATTCGTTGTCGTGACGCGATCAAAATGCCGCTCGAGCCGGCTGAGTTTGCCGGTAGCGTAGCTGCGTAAAGGTTCGGTAATCAACATATGCTGCCCACTTACGGTGATTTCCATCGACAGTCTCCGTTGGCTATATGATGGATTTTCTCTGGTTTGAAGGCGGAATATTCATAGACTCTCGATACTTTGCCACTGTTCGTCGCGCGACATTTATTCCTTGTTGTTCAAGCAGTTTGGCAATCTTACTGTCACTTATCGGCTTGGATGACGGTTCGTCCTCGACAAGCTTTTTGATAAGCGATCGGATCGCAGTTGCCGAGCAAGTTCCACCATCCACTGTAGTTACATGGCTGGAGAAGAAGTATTTTAGCTCGAAAATACCACGCGGGCTCAGCATGTACTTGTTTGTGGTAACACGTGAGATAGTAGATTCGTGCATTTCTACCGTTTCGGCAATGTCATGAAGAACGAGGGGCTTCATAGCTTCCGGCCCGTGCTCGAAAAATGCACGCTGCCGATCCACAATCGTACGTGCAACCTTGAGTAAAGTATCGTTACGACTATTCAAACTCTTAATGAACCAGCGCGCCTGTTGCAATTGCTCTTGCAGATACTTATTGTCAGCGCTGGTATCACCACGGTGTATGAGTTTTTCGTATTCTTGATTGATGCGTAGCCGCGGTGCAACTTCGCCGTTCATCTCCGCTCGCCATACACCCTTGAACTTCCTAATGATAATATCTGGTACGATATAGTTGGTCTGCGTCGCCTGTACACTTCCGCCTGGCCGCGGGTTTTGTTGACGAATAAGTAAGACTGCCTGTTGTAGATCCTCCTGGCGTAGCTTGGTCTGTCGTCGCAATTTGACGTAGTCACGATTGGCCAACAATGAGAGCCACTCTGGGGTGGCTAGATGCTGAGCCTCTTTCAGATAAGGTGTTTCCGGGTCGAGCGTACGTAGCTGAAGTTGCAAACATTCGCCAAGATCTCTTGCTGCAACACCAATCGGATCGAAATTCTGAATCTGATGCAAAACTGCTTCAATCTCATCGATCTCGACTTCCTCTCCTTGATCTAACAATTGTTGAATTTCTTGTAGGCCGCAGGTTAGATAACCGTCTTCATTGATAGAGTCGATAATAGCGAGTGCTATTCCACGATCTGTGTCCGAGAATGGCGTCATCTGCATTTGCCAGTACAGCTGATCGCGGAGCGTCTGCGGTCGACTATTGCGGGCATCTATGTCCGGTAAGGAATCATCACTATGGTTTCGCGTGGAACTGCTGGCCGAAACATCGAATCTGTCATTCCAATCGGGCTCGGGCCCTTGCGCGTCATCCGGATTCGACTGTTCCATTTCCACGTCGGTTGGCTGCAGTGTGCCGTTGTCGGGAAGCTGGTTGTCGTGCTCACCGTCTAAATCATGCAGCGATGTTTCTGCTTTCTGCTCGGATCCGTCGTCTTCTTTTTCTTCTAGTAATGGGTTGCTTTCGAGCGCTTCTTGAATTTCTTGTTGCAATTCGACCGAAGAGAGTTGCAGGAGGCGTATCGCCTGCTGTAGCTGGGGCGTGATAGTTAGATGCTGGCCCAGGTGTAGCTCGAGTGATTGCTTCATCGATTCGACCTTACTTCCGCAAAGACTGGGTTCGTGGCGCTAGAGCTCATTGCGTTTATTAAAGACCAATCTTTTTTTAGGCGTACATCTGTGTCCGTGGGTGATGGATACTATCCCGGCAGTGACGTCGCCGGGCTTGTGTTGAGTTAGAGTGAAATCACCTCACAGTTCGAAGTCTTCGCCTAGGTAGACTTCTCTTACATTTTTATTATATAGGATATCTTCCGGGGTGCCTGCTGTTAGAACCCGGCCTTCGCTAAGAATATAGGCGTGGCCGCAAATCTTCAGTGTTTCTCGTACGTTATGGTCGGTGATGAGGACGCCGATACCAAGCTGTTGTAAGTGTTTGATTAGTTGTTGAATTTCAAGAACGGAGATAGGATCGACCCCTGCAAAAGGCTCATCGAGCAGCATGAAACGTGGTTCGCTCGCCAATGCCCGGGCGATTTCCACACGCCGTCTTTCTCCACCTGAGAGACTAATCCCTAGGGTCTGCCGCCGATCGGTGATACGCAGGTCGTGAAGTAGCTCCTCCAGCCGCTCGGCACGCTGGGAGGCAGACATTTCGTTGCGCGTCTCTAGAATCGCGAGAATATTTTCCTCGACCGTTAGTTTCCGAAAGACCGAGGGTTCTTGAGGTAGGTACCCGAGGCCAAGCCTGGCGCGCTTGTGCATAGGCAGCTGACTAATGGACACATCGTCGAGGGTTATTTTTCCGCTGTCCATGGGAACGAGACCGACAATCATATAGAAGCAAGTCGTCTTACCCGCGCCGTTGGGGCCCAATAAGCCAACGACATCACCCGTTTTAATCTCTAATGAGACATCTTTGACAACTCGCCGACCCTTGTACTGCTTACTGAGATGCTGGGCGGAGAGTGTGCTCAATTTTCCTCCCTATCATCATTTGATCGATGCTTGGGTTGAATAGAAATGAAACAACGCCCCTGTGCATCATTCCCCTTGGCAAGGAATCGCCGAGCATCGAGGTCATAATGAATTTCCGGGCAACGAAGCTTAGATTCTCCTTGAAGGAAAGTTACGTTGCCAAATAGATCGAGCTTTCGACTCTTTACATAATATTTCAATCGATCCGCGGTCGCGTGCATTTTCTGTTCGATTTCCTCGGGACGATTGTCGACGGTAATAGGCCTGCCGTAAGCATGGAACGTTTCGATCTCACCTTCGACAAATGTTGCTTCGATCTTATCTGCTTTGATCGAGAGTACACCGTCTGTCAGTGACACATCGCCACGATAGAGTGCGGTGCCGGTGCGATCATCGATTTCTATTGTCTGAGCATAGACCTTTATTGGTTCGTTTTTTTTGGTATCGGCCGCATCTATGGCGGCGGGTATCGCGAAACCAGTTACTACGATACTAACGACTGACATTAGTCGAAGATTTATAAGGGTGGACCACATAGAATCGAATTTGTTGGTTATCCTTGTTTTGCAGGTTGGTGCTTGATCAATCAAGTAAGATGCGAAGCTTGGGTGTTGACATCTCACTATTTTGATCGGAACTACTGCCGGTGCGTGTGATTTTCACGTTTCCTGTCATTAAAATCTCTTTCTTGTTGTCGTCAAACCAGGCCAAATCTGCCTTAGCGTGAATGGGCACGCGCCCCACCGTATATCGGATAAGATGTGGATTATCTAGCCGCAACGTCTTGTTGTATTCGAAGTGCTGCATAGTGTCGGCGGTGAGGGTGTATTTTCGTTGACCTTCCTCATTCATCACGGTGGCTTCAAAGTTGTCGATGTAATAGCTTGGTTCGTGATTTTCGCCGGCTGTCAAGGACGATACTGGGTCAGTTATACGGTGCAGGAACCACCAAGACGTGATTGCCGCCGTTAGCAAGAGTACGGCGAGCATTCCTCTTCTTAGATCAAAGGTCATGACAAACTAATACCTTTTGTGCAAATCATGCCTGGGCTATAGGTAACGTTGCATCGTCGTCGCATAGGTACCTTGGGCACGCATGATCATCTCACACACTTCACGTACGGCCCCGTGTCCACCAGCGCTCGGCGTAACCCAATGAGCGTGCTCTTTGACGAGTTCGTGAGCATCGTTAACGGCTACCGCTAAGCCTACTTGTAACATGGCCGGCAGATCTACGACATCATCGCCAACAAAGGCAGCTTGTGTCGGTTGCAACGCCAGTTTGGTTAGTAATTCTTTTAACACCGAAAGCTTATCTTCCCGACCCTGGTACAAATGTTTGACTTTAAGGTCGGCGGCCCTGTGTTTGACCGAACCTGACGTGCGTCCAGTTATAATGCCGACTTCTATACCTGTTTGCTGCAACATCTTGATGCCATGGCCGTCACGGATATTGAATGCTTTAGATTCGGTGCCGTCTTCACCGATTAGCAGCCGACCATCCGTAAGCACGCCGTCAACATCTAGCAGCACGAGACGTATATTCATCGCTATTTCATGAAGACTATCTTGGGAGGTATTGGGCGGTGCGACCGCTGACATCAAACAATACCGGCTCTTAGCAAAACCTGCATGTTTAGCGCACCCAGCACATGGTTATCGCTGTCCACCACATATAACCCGTTGAAGTTATGTTGCCGTATCAGCTGAACTGCTTCGTGGGCCAGCCGGCCGGCACCAATAGTTGTCGGATCGTGCGTCATAACATCATTGATCTTTGCCTTGTAAACATCAACTCCTTGGTTTAGTGTTCGACGCAGGTCGCCATCCGTATAAATACCGCAAAGGCAACCCTGTTTGTCGACCACCCCCGTCATTCCCAGACCCTTGCTTGTCATTTCTAGCAGCGCGTCCTGTAGTGATGCGTCATGTGTAACAACTGGGATCTGTTCGCCGGTATGCATAATGTCTTCTACGTAGATCAGTAGTCGTCGACCAAGTAGGCCACCCGGATGAAAACCCGCAAAATCCTCTCGAGTGAAATTGCGGGATCTCAGCAGTGCAACCGCAATTGCATCCCCCATCGCCAGGGCGGCGGTTGTGCTGGCTGTCGGCGATAAGTTCATTGGGCATGCCTCCTTCTCAACACTGACATCGAGACTGGCATCAGCCTGCCGAGTTAAACTCGAACTGGTATTTCCAGTTAGCGCGATAAGTTTTACTCCCATACGCTTGATGATCGGTAAGATCGTAAGAATCTCCTTACTCTCGCCCGAATTAGAGATCGCTAACACGATATCCTCCGGTGTAATCATACCGAGATCGCCGTGACTTGCTTCGCCAGGGTGTACAAAGAACGCAGGGGTACCGGTGCTTGCTAGGGTGGCCGCGATCTTTCCGCCAATGTGCCCTGACTTGCCAACGCCAACTATGATGACACGCCCTTTGCACTCGAGGATCAACTCGCACGCACGTACAAACCCCTCGTCGATGCGATCGGCGAGAGCCGCTACCGCCTTCGCCTCTAGGGCCACTACATCACGACCGTGCTCGCGGAATGACGGTTCTTTCTTGGTCAACGCTGTGGTCTAACGTGAGAGAAGACGCTATGAGTATATATAAACAAGGATAAATATCCCATGGCTGGGCCCGGCCACGACAGCCCCTAGGTTTACACCAACCAACCAATGAGACGCTAGTAGTCACACTCGGCGTGCGCTATGTGCTATAAAACTGGGAACAAGACACGCTTTAAGTGTCTATATGGGGATATGCCCTGTGCAGCTCAACAGCGATATCTAACCCACGATCGCGTGGGACTAGCCCTTGGTGTACACACGGAAGCATAGATTGGAAACATCCGACGCCCCCACATCCGACCGTAGGGTTTTGGTCGAAATCCATGATCTTGATTTCGCTCGTGGTGAAAGACCCATATTTGAAGGTCTGAACCTTGAGGTGCGACGCGGGCAAGTGACCGCTATTTTGGGAGGCAGCGGAACCGGCAAGACCACGCTGTTGAATCTTATCGGTGGCCGCCTGCATCCCGATGCCGGTGACGTAATAGTCGACGGGTGCTCAGTACCGGCTTTGACGACGGCGGAGCTCTATGAGATCCGCAAACGCATGGGCATGCTTTTTCAAAGTGGGGCGTTGCTCACAGACCTCAACGTTTTTGACAATGTCGCCTTTCCAATTCGCGAGCACACACGACTGCCTGAATCCATCATCCGCAATCTCGTGTTACTGAAATTGGAATTGGTAGGGTTGCGTGGCGCGCGTGCACTGTTGCCAGCGCAATTATCAGGCGGTATGGCCCGTCGGGTAGCATTGGCACGGGCTATCGCACTCGACCCGTTGATGGTTATGTACGACGAACCTTTCACAGGGCTCGATCCAATCTCTATGGGAGTGATTGTCAAGCTGATTCGTGAGTTGAACGATGCCTTGGGCATGACATCTATTGTCGTTACCCACGATGTGTCCGATGCATGCAGCATTGCCGACTATATCTATTTGATTGGCGACGGCAGCATTCTTGCTCAAGGCACACCTGAGGAAATGCAAAAAACGAACTCTACCCAAGTGCGACAATTCATGGATGGTTTACCCGATGGGCCTGTGCCATACCATTATCCCGCGGCCGACTATATCGACGACCTATTGCAAGGAAATTCGCAATGAACCCTGTGCGGCGACTCGGACGTTGGACAATAGCACGCATAGCGCGGCTGGGTCGGGCCAGCCTGTTTCTCTATCAGATCCTTATGCGGCTTTGGCGGCTGGCGCCCCGTCCGGGGTTGCTGATTCAACAGATCTACGCGGTTGGTGTGCTAACGTTGTTGATCATTCTGGTGTCCGGGCTCTTCATCGGCATGGTATTGGGTCTACAGGGCTACAATACATTAGTAGATTTTGGGGCCGAGTCTGCGTTGGGTTTGCTCGTGGCCAAGTCCTTGACTCGCGAGCTGGGGCCAGTCGTGGCAGCCCTGCTATTTGCTGGGCGCGCCGGATCTGCGCTCACGGCGGAGATAGGGCTGATGAAGGCGACCGAACAACTTGCCGGTATAGAAATGATGGCGGTGGATCCGTTAACGCGTATCGTGGCACCGCGTTTCCTGGCAGGCATTATTGCCCTGCCGTTGTTGGCCGCTCTCTTTACAGCTGTCGGTGTGCTCGGCGGGCACCTTGTGGGCGTGGGGCTATTGGCCGTCGACGCTGGCGTTTTTTGGTCACAGATGCAAAGCGGTATGGATTTCTATGACGATGTGCTAAACGGCGTAATCAAGAGCGTGGTGTTCGGCTTGGTGGTATCTTGGATAGCAGTTTTTGAAGGTTACGACTGTGTACCGACGTCCGAAGGGGTCAGCCGCGCCACCACTCGTACGGTAGTCAACGCCTCATTAGCTATATTGGGGCTGGATTTTATTTTAACTTCTTTGATGTTTGGGGAAGGTTGAGATGGCGAAACAGACAACGTTGGAGCTGTGGGTAGGCCTTTTCGGTGTTGCCGGCCTGTTGGCCCTGTCGATGCTTGCGTTCAAGGTGGCGAACCTGGGCGCCAGCGATATCAGTCAGGGCTACCGGGTGGCAGCTCGATTTGACAATATCGGTCAATTGAAGCGGCGTGCGCCCATCACGTTGGCGGGCGTGCGTATCGGCAGGGTCTCAGACATCACCATCGACGACGATTTCTATGCTGTCGTGACGCTCACGATAAGTGACAAATACGACAAGCTTCCGCTCGATACGAGTGCCTCGATTCTTACGTCGGGCCTATTGGGTCAGCAGTATGTGGCATTGGAACCAGGTGCGGAAGAAGAGTATCTAAAGGATGGAAGCGAGCTGCAGGTGACACAGTCGGCATTGGTGCTGGAAAAGCTCATCAGTCAGTTCCTGTATGGGAAGTCGGAGACCGGTAATTGATCTAAAGCGGTAAACGATGAGACAGGCCTTAAAAGTAGCATTGGCAATATTGATTCTGATCCCGACGGCTGGGAGCAGTGAGATCAGATCGCCGGACAAGGTGGTCTTGGAAACGACCGTCCGAATCATCGATTTGCTCATAGCCAACCGTGATGCCTACGCTGAGGACCATGAGAAGCTCTATGCCATGGTTTATCAGCATATCGCGCCGCTTTTCGACTTCAAGGTGATTACTAAATTGGTGCTTGCTCGCCACTATAAGAAAGCAAGTGCAGAGCAACGCGTCCAGTTCACGGATGGCTTCCAGGATCGATTAATAAGGACATACGCGATCGCGCTTCTCAAGTACCAAGACGAGGAGTTCGTATTCCATCCGTTCAGTGCCGAGCCCGAGGATCAGCGGGTGATCGTCAAAACGGAGTTCAAACGCCGAGATGGCGGCCCCAATGTGTCGGTGAATTTCAGATTCTTTAAAGGAAAGACCGGCTGGAAGGCCTATGACGTCAGCATTGCTGGTGTGAGTATGGTCACTAACTTTCGTAGTGTCTATGCCTCTCAGATTAAGCGACAGGGCCTCGACGCAGTGATCGAAAAACTCTCACAGCCCAACAAGCAGGCGCTAAAGTGAATCAAGATAACGGCCTCACGGTTCACGAAGGTACGATCAAGGTTCATGGACAATTGACGTTCGCT
>LXTK01000276.1 GCA_001643475.1 Proteobacteria bacterium SPGG2
AAAAAAGTGTGTAACTTTTAAGCGGTCATAACTACATCGCATGTTCATACTCCCGGCTGATTCAAAAGATTTTCGTTTTCCGCCAGTTGAATTGGCATCGCCGGAGGGCTTGCTTGCTATTGGTGGCGACCTACGCAGCGAACGCCTGCTCGAAGCCTATCGGCACGGGATCTTTCCCTGGTACAACAAGGGCCAACCAATACTATGGTGGTCCCCAGATCCGCGCGCAGTACTTCTACCTCCCAAGCTCAAGATTTCACGAAGCCTGCGAAAGATATTGCGCAGAGGCGAATACATTGTGACGCTGGATACGCAATTCTTGTCCGTTATGCATGTCTGCGCCCAACCGCGAGCACAGAACCTTGAGGACGGAACGTGGATCACACCGGAGATGATCGAGGCCTACTTCCATTTGCATGAACAAGGCTATGCGCATTCCGTTGAAACGTGGTTCGACGGCACACTGGTCGGTGGACTCTACGGCGTAGCGTTGGGAGGAATATTCTTCGGCGAATCGATGTTCAGTCGTAAGTCTAATGCATCTAAAGTTGCGTTCGTCCATTTAGTGAGACAACTTGAGGAATGGGGATATACACACATTGATTGTCAGTTGCCCTCAGCTCATCTTTCTAGCTTAGGCGCAGAAGAAATTCGCCGTCAGGATTTCTTGCGTATGCTTGACGAAACCCTGGCGCTYCCCAACCGACTCGGTGCGTGGCAATTTGACTCRGMGMTTACACTCATCAAGTAATTAACCATCRCATGACATCAAATCCACGACAGGCCACTCTTYTCACMTCGGTACCGCACGYCTGCAGTTACCTCACTGGGCGCACGGCAGCTACCWTGTTTRTCGACCCTCAGCAGCATCTTGATGYGGCATGGTTCACTCGCCTAACARGCAATGGTTTTCGACGTAGTGGTGATTTTGTTTATCGTCCGCATTGYCCGCAGTGTTCYGCTTGCGTGCCGGTGCGCRTACCTGTCAATGCCTTCACACCTAATCGATCACAAAARCGCAACTGGCTCAAGAATCAGGATCTAACGATTCGCAATACGGAGGCCGAATTCAACGAGGAGCATTTCGAACTGTATAGGGAATATCAACATCATCGCCATCGTGGCGGCAGCATGGACGAGGGTGACCCGCAGCGCTACATCGAATTCTTGCTTACACGCCACGTAGACACCTACTTCTACGAGCTACGATTACATCAGAAACTGTTGGCGGTTGCGGTGGCGGATCGGCTCTCTGATGGACTCTCAGCTGTCTATGGGTTTTATGACCCAACTGTTCCCAAGCGTGGTCTTGGAATCTTCTCGATTCTGCTGGAGATTGAGCAGGCACGACGCCTTAATCTGCAGTGGCTCTATCTGGGTTATTGGATCAAAGAAAGTCCAAAGATGAACTACAAGTGTAACTTCCGACCGATCCAAGCCTATCGTAACGGCCGCTGGTCGCAGCTTAATGACGATCGATGACGAACGAACCTTGGGCGTTGTCAGCGGTCTTCTTTTATGACTTTACGAGCCGCGGCGTATGCGGCATTATACGCGGCCAAATTTATATGCAAGGTGTTAAGGAGCGTAGTTCGAGGCATTTAGTGGCGAAAGAAGAACACATTGAAATGGAGGGTACGATTATAGAGACCCTTCCAATACTCTGTTCCGGGTGAAGCTGGACAACGATCACGTGGTAACCGCGCACATTTCAGGAAAAATGCGTAAACACTATATTCGCATCCTCACCGGTGATCGGGTTACGGTACAGCTAACACCGTACGATCTCAGCAAAGGTCGAATCGTATATCGCGCCCGCTAGGCGAACCGGGCGATAGACATCGAGGTGTGAATAGGACGGCTATTCAGACGCCGAAATCTTGAAGGTCAGCTCACTCTTCTTGACCGAAACCTTTACCTGCCCGCCATGGGCAAGCTTGCCGAAAAGTAACTCATCGGCGAGTGGTTTTTTCACTTTTTCCTGTATCAGTCGCGCCATCGGGCGGGCACCCATAGCCGGGTCATGCCCGTGTTTGGCTATCCACTTACGGGCGGCGTTGTCCAAGTCGATAGTTACATTTTTATCCGCTAGTTGTGCTTCCAGCTCGAGAATAAACTTATCGACCACGTGACCAATTGTATCGTCATCCAAGGCTTTGAACTGAATGATGGCATCGAGTCGATTACGAAATTCTGGATTGAACATGCGCTTGATGTCTTGCAGTTCATCACCACTGTGATCTTGGTGGGTAAAGCCCATGCTTGCACGTCCAAGCCTGTCCGCGCCGGCATTGGTTGTCATCACCAGACTCACATTGCGAAAATCAGACTTTCTCCCGTTGTTGTCCGTGAGCGTTCCGTGATCCATCACCTGTAACAATAAATTGAACACATCCGCGTGTGCCTTTTCTATTTCATCTAGCAGCAAGACGGCATGAGGATGCTTATTGACAGCATCAGTCAGTAAGCCCCCTTGATCAAAACCCACATACCCCGGCGGTGCGCCAATCAGGCGTGAAACGGTATGCCGCTCCATGTATTCAGACATGTCGAACCGGATCAACTCGACACCCATGACTGCTGCGAGTTGTCGAGCCACTTCCGTCTTGCCGACACCGGTTGGTCCCGAGAACAGATAACAACCAACTGGTTTCTCAGGATGGCCTAGACCTGATCGCGCGAGCTTAATCGAGGTCGCAAGCGCATCGATAGCTTCGTCCTGACCGAACACGACCATTTTCAGATCACGCTCGAGCGTACGCAGTGCATCCCGATCGGTGCGTGAAACGCTCCTCGGCGGGATCCGCGCCATCTTGGCTACGATGGTTTCGATATCGTGGACACCGATGGTCTTCTTGCGCTTCTTCGGCGGCAACAATTGCAAGCTGGCACCGGCTTCGTCGATCACATCTATCGCCTTGTCCGGCAGATGACGGTCGTTGATGTAGCGGTGCGACAACTCAACCGCGGTGCGTAGCGACTGATTAGTATATTTGACCTGATGGTGATCTTCGAATCGACTCTTTAGGCCGCGCAGGATCTGCACTGCTTCATCCACCGACGGTTCAGTTACATCGATCTTCTGGAAACGGCGAGCCAGTGCACGATCCTTCTCGAAGATGTTGCGATATTCCTGATAGGTGGTCGAACCGATGCACTTGACGTCGCCCGACTGCAACACCGGCTTGAGAATATTGGATGCATCCATGGCACCACCGGACGCTGCACCAGCCCCAATGACGGTGTGGATCTCATCGATAAAGAGGATTGCGTTCTTTTGCTTCTTCAACTGCTGCAGAACTGCCTTCAAGCGTTTCTCGAAATCACCGCGATACTTAGTGCCGGCGAGAAGCGCGCCCATGTCTAGCGCGAAAATGGTGTTGCTAGCGAGAACTTCGGGCACCTCAGCGTCGACTATCTTCTTGGCCAAGCCTTCGGCAATGGCAGTCTTACCAACACCGGCCTCACCCACGTATAAGGGGTTGTTCTTTCGCCGTCGACATAAAATCTGGATCGTGCGCTCTACTTCTTCGTGGCGGCCAATCAAAGGATCGATCTTGCCCTGCTGTGCTTGTTCATTGAGGTTCACTGCGAATACATCGAGCGGGCTGCGTTCAGGAGCCGGTGTCCCGTCATCAGGCTCTTCACTCGAGGGCAGTTCGTCCTGACCCTCCTGCGGTACCTTGGAGATGCCGTGGGAGATGTAGTTCACGACATCGAAACGCGTGATGTTTTGCTTATAAAGGAAATACACGGCGTGTGATTCCTTTTCCGCTAAGATCGCGACTAGTACGTTGGCCCCGGTCACTTCTTTCTTGCCGGCGCCCTGCACGTGCAACACTGCACGCTGAATCACTCGTTGAAACCCCAAAGTTGGGTGCGTATCTATCTCGCTACCGGGGCGCAGCGTCGGCACATTCTCTTCCAGAAATTCATCGAGGTTACGACGGAGCTCATCGACATCACCGCCACAAGCACGCAGCACCTGCGCTGCGGTTGGGTTATCCAACAACGCGGTGAGCAAGTGCTCTACCGTAATGTATTCGTGCCGTTTCTCTCGCGCGCTCTGGAAGGCGGTATTCAGCGAGACCTCTAGCTCCGGCGATAACATCGAAAACCTCCGCGGACTACAACCACTCTAACCTCAATCAGGCTCCATTGTGCACTGCAATGGATGCTTGTTGTCACGGGCGCATGCCATCACCTGTTGCACCTTCGTTTCTGCGATATCACGGGTGTACACCCCGCATATCCCCACGCCCTTCTGATGCACATGCAACATAATTCGCGTCGCTTCTACGCGGTCCTTGCGGAAGAACTTCTCCAGTACGATGACAACAAACTCCATGGGAGTATAGTCGTCATTGAGCAGGATAACTTTATACAGGTCCGGTCTTTTTAACTTTGGTTTAGCTTCCCGGACGACGAGCCCATCGCTGGACTCAGGGTATTTCACGCTCATAGCCGTAAGAATACTCGATTTCGCTTACCTTCCGAGGCACTCATTGTGCGGTCCATGGCTAAAATTTCAACCCTGATTTTATGGCATGAATTTTGACCCATCCACCCGGCCCACTCCCGTAAAGGAATGTCCACGGACATCGCCATTAACCATATTACTTGACTTGCAGAGAAAAAAAGAAGGATGATGGGGGCCCGCGATCGTTGTATTTTAAAACCTTGCAGCACTACGACACGGGCTTCTACGCAATCGTAATAGCGCGCGAGGACCTAGAATGTTCCGCGCCGCGGTACTAGGGGGATCATGGGTATGGCAATAGGAACCGTAAAATGGTTTAACGCCAGCAAAGGGTATGGGTTTATTATACCCAGCGATGGCGGCTCCGAAGTGTTCGCGCATTTCTCTGCCATTCAGATGGAAGGTTATAAGTCGCTCAAACAGGGACAGCAGGTGGAGTACGAGGTACAAGATGGCCCCAAGGGTCCACAAGCCTCGAAAATTCGGACGGTCGCCGAATAGACCGACGCCGATCAGTTCGTTTCTTAAAAACCCGGCGCCGCCGGGTTTTTTCTTCATGGAACCTTGGCCCGACGCTGCTTTCAAATTATCAGGGGGTTGACCATTAATAGCGACCGTAGACATATCGTAATCGGGCTTTCCGGTGGGGTAGATTCAGCCGTGGCAGCTTGGCTCTTGCAAGAGCAGGGCCACCAGGTCACTGGGCTGTTCATGAAGAACTGGGAAGAGGACGATGATCAGGATTATTGCGCCGCGGCCGAAGATCATGCCATCGCCCGAACCGTCTGCGAGCAACTAGATATCCCCTTAAAGACGGTTAACTTCGCTACCGAGTACTGGGATCAGGTATTTACTCGCTTCTTGTCCGATAGCGCTGCCGGCTACACGCCCAACCCAGATGTACTCTGCAACCGTGAAATCAAATTCAAGGCGTTTCTGGAACACGCGTTAACGCTCGGGGCTGACTGCATCGCCACGGGTCACTATACCCGAGTCTTACATTCAGATGGCCGCTACCAGCTACTGAAAGGCCAGGATAAAAACAAGGACCAAAGTTACTTTTTGTATAGCTTGGGTCAGACAGCGCTCGCCAAGAGCGTGTTTCCGCTGGGTGAAATGATTAAGCCAAGGGTGCGTGCGTTGGCGCAGGAAATTGGGCTACCAAACTACGACCGAAAAGACAGCACCGGTATCTGCTTCATCGGCGAACGGCCGTTCAAGGCCTTCCTTGGCCGATATCTCCCACCTTGCCCTGGGGATATTCGAACGCTCGATGGAGAATCCAAGGGGCAACATGATGGCCTGATGTATTACACCATTGGCCAACGCCATGGGCTGGCGATCGGCGGGCCGGGTGAACCTTGGTACGTGGCGCAAAAGGATCTCGCACAAAACATCCTCTATGTCGTCCAAGGCCGAAATCACCCGGCTCTATTCGATACTTCCCTACAGGCATCCGACGTCAGTTGGATCTCCGGCCATGCGCCTAAGTTAGCATTACGATGTCACGCCAAGATCCGTTATCGACAGGCTGAGCAAATGTGTGTCATCGACAAGCTCGGCGACAATTCGATCACTGTTCGCTTTGCCGAGCCGCAACGAGCAATCACACCCGGGCAATCCGTGGTCTTTTACGACAACGAGATATGTTTCGGCGGTGGTGTCATTGCCGCTGTACCGCGGCACCATCATCGGCAGGAGGTAGCGAGCGAGCGCCTGATGGCAACATCTGGATAGCTCCTGCCACTATGGGTAAAGGAAGCACGATCCAGAGCTACACAATCGGGTAATATTTTACTAGAATACGCCCGTGACCACACCCTCAGTCAATCGAATCATCACGTTCCTGGAGACCCAAAAAGGCCATTTACCGCGTATCGCCCGGGAGGCGGGGCTTGGACTCGAATGGTTGCGCAAACTTGTGGCGGGACA
>LXTK01000195.1 GCA_001643475.1 Proteobacteria bacterium SPGG2
CATGGAACCACAGCCTGGCGACGTACCAACACCCGTGTTTTCTTTTTTGGGCGATAGAGCCGAACACCCGCCACAAGTCGACTGCCATATCACAAGTACGAATACCCACACGCATGAGATTATTCGGGCCGGCCTCGATCGATCACCACTCTATACCGGTGTAATCGATGGCGTCGGGCCGCGGTATTGTCCCTCCATTGAGGACAAGATTGTACGTTTTGCCGACAAATCGTCGCACCAGATCTTCGTAGAGCCGGAAGGCCTGAATACGTCTGAAGTCTATCCCAATGGTATATCCACAAGCCTGCCGTTCGATGTGCAATGGCTGCTGGTTCGTTCCATCAAAGGGTTCGAACACGCCCGCATCACCCGGCCCGGATACGCTATTGAGTACGACTATTTCGATCCACGTGCACTAAAGCCGACTCTGGAGACGAAGGCGCTAGGCGGACTATTTTTCGCCGGCCAAATCAATGGTACCACCGGCTATGAAGAAGCCGCTGCGCAAGGACTGATAGCCGGCACCAATGCCGCCTTACAGATGCAAGAGCAAGCGCCGTGGTGGCCGCGTCGCGATGAAGCCTATGCCGGGGTATTGATCGATGATCTTATTACTCGCGGTACCGATGAGCCCTACCGCATGTTTACGTCACGCGCGGAGTATCGACTTATCTTGCGTGAGGATAATGCCGACTTGCGGTTAACCGAAATCGGCCGTCGTCTAGGACTAGTCGACGATATTCGTTGGCGTCGATGTTGCGCCAAACGAGATGCGATCGCACGCGAACGTGAACGATTAGATTCGACCTGGGTACAGCCCGAAACCGTCGTGCCCGAACGTGCACTCCGCGTGCTCGGGCAGCCGCTGACGCGGCGGGCAACCTTGCTGGAACTATTGCGTCGCCCTGAGTTGAGCTATGAGGCAGTGCTGGAACTGGCGAACATCGACACCGCCATCGATGATCGTGAGGTTATTCAGCAGCTGGAAATAGAGGCTAGGTATGCGGGGTATATCACGCGCCAAACGCGAGAAATCGAGCAACACAGCCGGCACGAGAACACCCACCTGTCCGCGGAGCTTGATTATGGCACCATCCGCGGGCTTTCGATTGAGGTGCAGCAAAAGCTGAATGCACACAAACCCGCCACCGTCGGCCAGGCATCGCGTATTTCAGGCGTAACCCCGGCTGCGATTTCGCTGCTACTGGTGCATCTAAAGCGCAAACGCGCCTGAGGTACTAAGTTTCTGCCGCAGAGCAGTGGCTATACTACTAGCAATACCCGCCAATGATTAAGGAGATGTGCTATGGCTGACGGTGTTGGCCGGGATTCATTCATCTGGGCGTTTTGACTTTGATGGCCGGAAACGCCTTTGCCGCCATTGTGGGGCTGCTCATGATCATTGCTCCCACGCGCCTGGCAAGCTGGTCGCGGCTATCGGATCGGTGGGTATCGACGACGGCGGCAACAGACTCGCTTGACCGAATGCGAAACGTCGATAGCCAGATCCTCAGCCGTCCTAAGCTGGCTGGCATTATTATATTGGCGGGGGCAGCATTCATTCTCATCCAAGGCGTATTCTTCGTGCGTCGAATCGGCGTCGATGAAGGTGGCCGTCTGCTATCGGCGTTCTTTGGCGGTAGTGCGCTCGCATCCGGGGCATGGGAGGCGCTGTGGCTGAGTCTATTGCTTTTCTTGTTCTTGGGCGCCCTGTTGGCTTTGGTTGTTGGTGCGTTGGCTGTCTTCAGAGTCGACCTGTTGCAGCGGGTTTCACAGCAGGCCAATCGATGGGTTTCGACGAGCGGCAGGGTTAAGGTGCTCGACGCCCCGCATTATCGTTTCGATAGTTTCGTTCGTAATCGACCACGGCTCTGGGGTACGCTAATTGTCTCGTTTGCGGCTTACGCCCTAGTCGTATTGTTTTCTTTTAGTCGCTCGTTATAAGTGTGTTCGGCCTAAATAAAAAACCAGCACGGTTAGCGCCGTGCTGGTTTTCTGTTGCAACGATATAGTCGCTTACTGTGTCATGCTGCTCGCCGAATAGGAGAACGTGCTGACACTAAGGGGACTGCCATTTTCATCGATAACCGATACTTTCCACTGGCCCATCCAATAGGGCATCATGGTCTTGCTTGAATAAACACGCCAGCGTGGTCCGCCGATCTCAAAATCGATTTCTGCCATCACCTGACCGTTGTACTCCCAACGATGAGTGACGGTATGGCCGGCCATGTCTTGAATCTCGGTGAAGTAGAAGACCTTCGAGTCATCCGCAGTGACCGTCGAAATCGAATCCACGGGTTCGCGATTCTGCACATCACTGGTAATCGTCGCGCGGGCGACGCTTCCTTTCGACATGCTGTCCTGCGCGCTTGCCATGGTCATACCCGAAGCAGCATCCATATGATGCCTTTCTATAGCTTGGGCGATGTGCCAAGGGGCGATGACCAGGGTGCCAACTATCGCTAGACTTGCAAATTTCATAGATTTCTCCCGCTAAGAACAGTTGCTATCGTGCCGGGGGCCCGATGCGCTCCTTAACTTTAGTGCGCCGACTGACAATTGCCGTAGTAAGCGGACGAAGGGCCGAAATCCCAAGACAAGCTGCCATCGTCGGGCTGCAATGCCATTTAGTCGGGTTGCAATAGCGCTTACACTGCTAGATTCAGGCCACGCAACCACAGGAGGCATACGATGCGCAGCCTTGCGCTTGCCGTACTAATCGCGGGACTAGTCGTTATTTCGCCAGCCGGCTACGCCAGCGGCCTGGTGCTGACTCGCAGCAGCCACAGTGTTGGCGAAACCCTAGACCGTCTGGAAACGGTGTTGCGCAACAAGGGCCTAAGGATATTCGCTCGTATCGATCATGGTGCTGGTGCCAAGGACGTGGGAGTTGATCTACGGCCTACCCAGTTACTGCTATTTGGGAACCCAAAGCTCGGTAGCCAACTGTTTACCAGCAACCAACTGGCAGGTATCGATCTACCGATGAAAGCGCTTGTTTGGGAGGATGCCCAGGGCCAAGTGTGGCTTGCGTATAATGACCCCGATTATATTGCCGCTCGCCATGATATTGAGGATAGACCCGGCGTCATAAGTAAAATGAGTGGCGCCCTGAAGAAACTCACCGGCAAGGCGACGCAACCCTAAGATCTTGGAACTCGCACAACAGCTTGCGGACGGCCGGCGGGCATTAGATATAGCCTGCTCGCCGGACATCGACGCCAAGCTGCTGCTTTACTTGCGGCTGCTGCAAAAATGGAATCGGGTTTATAATCTCACCGCGGTGCACGACCTACGGGAGATGGTTACGCGTCATCTCCTCGACAGTCTTGCTATTACCTCTTATATGGTGGGCCGGGTAGTCGATGTCGGGACCGGCGCCGGTCTGCCGGGGATACCGCTAGCGTTGGTGCTGCCACAGCTTCGATTTGTGCTTGTGGATAGCAACGCGAAGAAAACGCGTTTTGTTGTTCAAGCGGTGACCGAATTGGGTTTGGATAATGTTGACGTTGTTTGTGAGCGAGCAGAAGAATTCAAACCATCGCAGGCTTTCGATACGTTGGTTGTTCGCGCGTTCGCGCCGATCACCGACGCGTTGGCAGTCAGTAGTCATCTTTGCGCCAACCATGGCCGCATTTTGATTATGAAGGGAAAGAACCCGGAGCAAGAACTTGCTTCCGTTCCCGCGCACTACAAGGTGATGAACGTCCACGCCGTTCGTGTGCCGGGACTCAATGCGAAACGGCATCTCGTAGTCATCACTCGGCAATAGAAGGATCATGGGCAAAACAATCGCAATTGCTAATCAGAAAGGTGGTGTCGGCAAAACCACGACCAGCATTAATCTTGCCGCCTCATTGGCTAAGACCCAGCGGCGCATCATGCTGATTGACATTGACCCCCAGGGCAATGCCACCATGGGAAGCGGCGTAAACAAAGAGGAGCTTACCTGCAGTACCTATGAAGTCTTGATCAGTGAAGCGCGTATCGCAGAGGCCCGTATCGCGGTAGATGCAGGCTACGATCTGGTACCGGCTAATGGTGAGCTTTCGGGGGCTCAGGTAGAGTTGATGGATGTCGAGCGTCGCGAGTCGCGTCTGCGCGAGGCGTTACGGTCAAGACGTGCATCGTTTCGCAGCGACACGGGTCGGAGAAAATGCCGATCAGCATGTAGGGCCATTTCGGAGCCTGCTTATTGGCAGCAGTATTCATGACGGGTCGCCGGTTAGAAAATGAGTGGAAGAATGATGTGCGTCACGAAAAG
>LXTK01000094.1 GCA_001643475.1 Proteobacteria bacterium SPGG2
CGGCTGTGCCAATTGCCACTGTGGCCAAGTGTTGGTGGAGAATCGTTGGTGGAACACACACAAGGCCGATGCCATGTGTGCGTCATTGAGGTCCTGATAGAACACCGGCAGATTGGCCGGCATGATCAATCCTTTATATGCGATCACTCTGGCCGAAAGGCTACAGACATAGAATACATCGTCGTCTTGTTCGATCACTTTTTCACAACGGCGGCGGGCGATGTAAAGCTGGCGCTCGAAAGTGGCTTCCTCCATACCTTCGGCTGTGTTCACAAACACCTGCTGAATATTTGGCAAACTCGTCAGCGCCTCTGCCCCGCAAGCGTCGGTGTTCACAGGGACACTGCGCCAACCAGAAACCGAGAGACCTTCTGTTGCCAGTTCTTTCTCTAGTTGACATCGCGCCCGCTTGGCCTTCACTTCGTCCTGACTTAGGAAGATCATGCCGACGCCGTACAGCTCGGTTAGCTGAAATCCACACTCGGCTGCAACGTGCCGCAGGAAAGCATCCGGCTTCTTTAGTAGCAGCCCACAGCCATCGCCGGTCTTGCCGTCGGCCGCGACGGCGCCACGATGGGTGAGTCGTCCCAGAGAAGTGAACGCGGTCTTCACCAACCAGTGGCTGGCCTCACCGTTCACCTGGGCAATCAAACCGAAACCACAGCCATCCTTCTCAAACTCGGGACGGTACAAGCCAGTCAATTTTTTCTGTGAAGGATGCATCTTAAGTCTCGGTTGGTTGCGTGCTCTTGCAGCGCAGGATACACGGCAAAAGCCGAAAAAGTATACAGATCGGGCTGTAGCGGTTCAATTAAAGGTCCGGCTGCGGTCAGGGCCGGCTCGACCGCACTAGAAAGATACTGCACACCGACCTAAGAACTTAGGTGGACTCGGGGGAGCCGAGTAGCCGCGCGTGTTGTTTGATCGCATAGCGATCGGTCATCCCCGCCATATAATCAGCAACAATGCGTGCCCTACCTGCGAGCCCGTCAGAACCGGGCCTCTCCTGATATTGGGTTGGTAACAGGTTTGGCTCCTCGATAAACTTTATGAACAGCTCCTCAACAATCTTTTTCGCGGACTGAGTCATCTGTTGTACGTGGGTATGGTTGTACAGATTTGTTCTAAGAAAAGGTTTTAATTCCAACATCTTCCGGCTGACAGATTCACTGTAATTGATCAGCGGCCTACCAAAGTTGCGCACATCGTCAATGCTTTGGACCTTTGAACGCTTAAGGCAAGCACTGCTATTTTCTATAAGATCAACAACAACATGATTAATCATGCCGCGAATGGTCTCGTGCACGACGCGGCGCTCATCGAGTTTTGGATACGTACTTCGGACCACCATGTATTGTTCGGCAAATAATTCGATTTGATTAAGATGATCAATGTCTAACAATCCATAGCGCAATCCATCGTCGATATCGTGGTTATTGTAGGCTATTTCGTCGGCAAGGTTGGCTAATTGTGCCTCGAGACCAGGTTGTTTCCGATCTATAAATCGCTTTCCAAGTTCACCGAGCCGCTTAGCATTCTTGACTGAACAATGCTTCAAGATTCCCTCGCGTGTTTCGAAGGTCAGATTTAAACCGAGAAACTCAGCGTAGCGCTCTTCCAGCACATCCACGACGCGCAACGACTGAAGGTTATGCTCGAAACCACCGTATTCACGCATACAAGCATTCAATACCTCTTGACCGGCATGACCAAACGGCGTGTGTCCGAGATCATGTGCCAAAGCGATTGCTTCCGTTAGATCTTCGTTAAGCTTGAGAGCGCGCGCCACCGATCGCCCTATCTGCGCCACTTCTAGCGAGTGCGTGAGGCGCGTACGAAACAGATCACCCTCATGATTGACGAATACTTGGGTCTTATACTCCAATCGCCGAAAAGCGGCGCAGTGAATTATGCGATCACGATCTCGCTGAAATTCACCACGATAAAGCGGTGCTGGTTCCTTATAGGCTCGGCCGCGGGAGGTGGCATCGTGCGCCGCATAAGGTGCGAGGTTCATTGCTCGCTGCGACAAGCACGTAAGGTCTGCATCAAGTGCTCAGACTCAAAGTCATCAGTCACCAGCGCCCGACCAATCGCTTCGAGCAGAACCAACCTTAGCCGCCCATCCTGGGTTTTCTTGTCGACCGACATGAGATCTAGGAACTGTGATGGTTCAATGCTCGCTGGTGCACGTATTGGCAGCTGTGCCCGCGAGAGCAAGCTCTTAATACGTTCTACATCGCGACCAGCCAACCATCCCAAGCGTTGCGATAGGTCCGCCGCCATAGCTATGCCGGCCGCCACTGCTTCTCCGTGCAACCACGTGCCGTAACCTAAGCCGACTTCGATTGCGTGTCCGAAGGTATGCCCGAGATTCAGGAGTGCGCGTTCGCCAGCCTCACGTTCATCTGCACTGACGACTTCGGCTTTGTTCTCGCAAGACTGATAAATAGCAAAACTAAGGGCCTGTTCGTCTCGATCGAGTATTTTGTCGAGATTATTTTCAAGCCAACCGAAGAATTCAGGATCGCGGATAAGTCCATACTTGACCACTTCGGCGATACCCGCCGAGAACTCGTTGTCGGGTAAGGTATTCAGGGTATCGGTGTCAATAACGACGCATTGTGGTTGGTGAAATGCGCCTACCATATTTTTTCCAAGACGATGATTCACACCAGTCTTGCCTCCTATCGAGGCATCGACTTGAGCGAGCAAAGTCGTGGGGACTTGTATAAAAGGGACGCCTCGCTGATAACAAGCAGCGGCAAAACCCGTCATATCTCCCACCATACCACCGCCGAGTGCAATCAATGTCGTTTGACGATCACAACGTTCACTAAGTAAGGCGGTGAAAATACGATCTAGAACGTCTAACGTTTTGTGCTGTTCACCGTCTGGAAGCACGATGGAGAGTGGTTGGTATTCGCTAAGAGCCGTTGCTAGTTGCTCCATGTAGATTGGAGCGACCGTTTCGTTACTGACCAGCGCAATGCGGTTGCCAACAATATGTGGGACGAGCAGATCACTTTTTTCAAGTAGCCCCGAGCCGATATGAATCGGATAGCTACGAGAACCTAGATCCAGCTTAAGTGTCTTCATCCAAATTCAATGACTGCAGTGTGGTTGCGACTTTATGCGCGACGGCTACCGGCGAGCGCCGATCGGTAGTCACTACTACGTCCGCTTCACTTCGATACAATGACTCGCGCTCTTTCATTATTTCGGCAAGCTTTTCTCGCCGATCACTTGTTTGCAGCAATGGGCGCTTGCGATCCCGATGAGTACGCCGCGTCAATGTATCAACGTCGGCGTCGAGATAGACCACCGTACCGCGAGAGCGTAACAGACCTCGGTTTTCTTCAGACAGAATGACCCCGCCACCAGTCGCGAGCACCATGTTGTCACGACGCGTCAGCTCATCAAGAATGGCAGTCTCGCGTTTGCGGAACCCATGCTCGCCCTCTATATCGAAAATGAGCGCGACGCTCGCACCAGTGCGTTTTTCTATTTCCTGATCGGCGTCGTGAAACTCTTTGTCTAGCAGCTGTGCAAGGTGGCGCCCAACCGTCGACTTTCCGGCTCCCATAGGGCCGATTAGGAATATATTACCGGGAACCTTCATCGCCCTGCAGATATGCCAGCATAGCGATAATAAATCAAGCGAAGCTGCAAGAACTGAAAATCCATCCATGGATTTCTCAGTCTCGCCTGCGCGAAGTAAATTCGAACGGTCCTTTCTTTGCTTAACTTTCCTGTTACGCTCGAAAGTCCAGTGCTTGCCTTCCTTCGTTCCGCTTTCCGGCTCCACTCGGAAGGCCAGGGCAGACCGTCCGTGGTCTGCCCGTTCGCCGGACAAATTCATGCGCTACGCAGTCCCTGCTTCGCTGTGGCACCGGCCCAAGCCTTTCTTTGCTCTCGCTGTCCTGCTTCGCTCGAAAGACCGGGGCGTGCCGTCCGTGGCACGCCCGTTCACCGGGCAACTCCATGCGCTGCGCTTTCCTGCTTCGCTGTGGCACCGGCCCAAGCCTTCCATGGCTTGGGCGTTAGACGGGGCGGTGATTCACTGGATCACCGCCAATGCTCCGTCTCACCCACTGGAGCTTCGCCTAATACCGACTCACCCACTGGACCTTCGCCTTGTTCCGCTTCGCCCATGCACCGCCAGCACAAAATACCCCGCCGGTCACGTGACCGGC
>LXTK01000150.1 GCA_001643475.1 Proteobacteria bacterium SPGG2
TCTTCGATGGTTGCCTTATCAGCCCGCGACTCCAGAAAGCTCCTAACATAATTGCATTCGTTTTGCGGGAGCTGGTACGGATTGCAAAGCGCGAGCAATACGATCTGCAGATAACGTTCCGAGATTGTTACCGTGCTTTTGTTCTCTTCAGAGATTTCGATAGGATGAGACAAGCGACCGTGCTGCTCGGCGTATCGATACAACGCGTGTATCTCTTTCCACACCTCTGGTGCCGGTGGCATGTAAACTTGATACGACCGCGCCAGCACTTCGCCCAGATACCTTAGCGCTCGCTCGGTCGCCATTACTAGTAGGCTCTTCTTTCCCCACGGGCGACGTGTCGCCTGAAGGTCATGGATGACACATTTGTAACCGATGGCCATCTCCATATGGAGCTGGCGGATAAACTCGGCCAACTTCCTCACTTCCGGCGGTAACGGCAAAGCCAGGCCAATTAACTGGGACTGCAGCACAGAAGAGACCATCGCCACTGGCCCCTTATAGAGCTCCATTAAATCGAGACGGCTCTGCATCGCCAGCTCAAGCCGATTCAGCGTATACAGGGCCTGATAGATATCCCGCGCTGCTTCCCCGCTGTCGGCGAGTGGCAGGGACTCGAGCCACGCACGCGCCTCTTTCGGGTTTGTCTCGGCTACCCAGGCCGACACTTCCTTCTCAGGAATCAATAATCCCAAGTTGTTCACTAACAACCGCTCCTGTTCTGGGAGGCTTTTAGGCCTTGTTTTATAGTATTATAGGTCACTAGCATGCTGGCATCCCGTGCCGCTACCGGACCGGATGGTCGCAGTATTCTCCGTATATCTACCATATGTATAGTCGTTAGCGTCAGCGCGCGACTGGATGGGATAACAACGGCAGAGCGTGTTCAACCTTGTATGGCCGCTGCTCCCGGTCGGTGCTCGCAACTCAGTGCCCTACGGATCATAACGGTTAAACTAAGGATAGAGCGAACGTCTACCTGTCTACCAGTAGTTCAAAGAGGAATATTCGTTGAGTATTGTTGCCATCGTCGGCCTCGGATATGTCGGCCTACCCCTAGCGGTCGAGTTTGGGAAGAAACGAGAGACCTTTGGCTATGATTCCGACGCTGACAAGATCGAGGCATATCAGCGCGGTGCCGACCCCAGCGGCCAAGTAACCGCCGACGAGCTGAATGCAGCCGACAGGCTCACGCTCACATCAGACCCCAGCGTACTAGCTAACGCCGATTACATAATCGTCACCGTGCCCACACCCGTGGATAAGGCCCATCAACCAGACTTCCAACCGCTGCTGGCAGCGAGCCGCGCCATCGGCGCCCACATGACAAAAGGGTGCACCGTCATCTACGAATCCACAGTCTACCCAGGCGCCACCGAGGAGATATGCATACCGGTATTGGAGCAAACATCCAACATGACGTGGAAACGAGATTTTCGCGTTGGCTATTCGCCTGAACGCATCAACCCTGGCGACAAAGAACACACGCTACCCAATATCGTGAAAGTCGTAAGCGCAGATGACCAAGACACTCTCGAGCGTATAGCTAGTTTATACGAAGAGATCGTCATTGCTGGTGTCCATCGTGCCCCCAGCATAAAAGTAGCCGAAGCCGCCAAAGTGATAGAAAATACTCAGCGCGATCTCAACATTGCACTCATGAATGAGCTTGCCATCATTTTCAATCGAATCGGTATCGACACCCTCGATGTGTTGCAGGCTGCCGAAACCAAATGGAACTTCCTACCGTTCAGGCCCGGACTGGTTGGCGGTCATTGCATCGGCGTCGATCCCTATTACCTCACTTACAAAGCGGAAATGTTGGGATATCACCCGCAAGTCATACTGGCTGGCCGCCAGATCAATGATGGCATGGGCAAGTACATCGCCGAACAGGCGATCAAATGCATGATCCACCACGGTGGGCCTATAAAGGCGGCCACGGTGAACATCCTCGGGCTCACTTTTAAGGAAGACTGTCCTGATCTTCGAAATTCTCGTGTCATCGACGTCATTAACGAGCTTAAGTCTTACGGCGTCAGGGTGTGCGTCCATGATCCAATAATAACCAGTGCCGAAGTCCGGCGCGAGTACGATATAGACCCCATGGACTGGGGCGAACTGCCGGTCGCAGACGCAGTGATTGTTGCGGTTGCCCATCAAGAGTTCATCGACAAACCTATTGCCGCGTATACAGAAAAGCTCATTGCCAATGGTTGCTTCGTCGACGTCAAGTCTCGCTTTGACGCCGATGAGCTGCGTCGCGCCGGCGTAACCGTCTGGCGACCATAGGCACGCATTCCCATCATTGCCCCTATGCGTGTATCATTCGCGCCCTCTGAAAGAAGTTTGGAGGGCAGCGATTAGCAATGACCTATGTGGTCACCGACAGTTGTATCAAGTGTAAGTACACAGATTGTGTCGAGGTATGTCCCGTAGATTGTTTTCATGAAGGGCCGAACTTTCTGGTCATCGACCCTGATGAGTGCATCGATTGCACGTTGTGTATTCCAGAGTGCCCGGTCGATGCGATTTATGCGGAAGACGACCTGCCGGAAGAATTTCAGCATTTTCTAGAGCTCAACGCAGAATTGACCAAGGACTGGCCAGTCATTACCGAAATGAAGCCCGCGCCTGCCGACGCGGCTGAGTGGGAGAAAAAGACAGATAAACTCCAATACCTCGAACGCTAGCCTGCGTTTTCCAATGAGTGTGACCGCGCAGACGCACCTGGATCTAACCGCTATGCATGGCCGCTCTCGCACGCCCGGCAACTCGGTAACTGCTCCCGGCAACTGCTCCATGCGTTGCTCTACCTCCCTGCGTGCTTGCAGGTCGCGGGCGTTACTCTAACTCCTACATCTCGGCAATTGCTCCGGCAACTGCTCCTGCGTTGCTCTAACTTCCTGCGTCTCGACAATCGCTCCTGCATTGCTCTACTTTCCTACGTCCATGTAGGTCACCTGTAGTCATACTCCTCGACCGCTGTTCCCGACGCGGTTCTACCTCCTGCATCCATGCAGTCGTGCGTTGCTCTCGGTCGCTGTTCCCGGCGCGACTCTACCTCCTGCATCCTTGCAGTCGTCCTCCAATCCTTGCCCTGTAGGTGGTAGAACATTCTGGCCAACGGGTTAACCCCACCTAGCTTAGGTGCCATGGGCGACGCCTCGCCGCGTTCCTCTGCTAATACCGTACTCGTCTCCTACGGCGCGGATCCTCTGCGAATAGTTTCAGAACAACTACTTGCAGAAGCGCAGCCGAGCCCAATCGACCTTAGCAACACCGTCGTATTGTTGCCCCATCAGGGTGCGGTGCCACGATTCCGACGCGTATTGCTTGACACGGCGAGCGACCTTGGGTTTCCAGCATTGTTACCGCCTTACGTGGGCGCCCTAGGTGCATGGCTACAGAACTTCGCCGACAACAAACATAGACGCCTAAGCAATACCGGCAGAGAGATCTTATTGTTTGAGGCATTGGCCGAGCACCCGCAACCGATCGAGCGATGGGGCGCGTGGCCACTTATCGATGGGCTGCTCAAATTATTCGATTAACTCAGCCTAAATAACGTCAGCTTACCCGACGAACTCGATAGATTTACACACTTACTTGCCAACGCCTATGGTGTATCCGAGCCGCCGCCGGCGCCGCTCAGTGACGAAGCACAACTTGCCCTCACGCTTTGGAAGGCCTGGAAACATGAGCTGAGAGATCAGGCGTCTCACGATATTACGCAATCCACGCTGGCCGCCCTTAAAGGTAGCAGGTTGGAGGATGAGAATTTCGTGCAGCTCGCGAGTTCCGATCTCACCCATATCGTATGTACCGATAAAACTGAGATGCCGCAGCCGCAAGGCTGCCCCTCGGGCATGCTACCGAAAGAGCTCGTCTCGAATGCCTTTTCAGCCAGTGCTCATCTTGAAGAAACGGGATTACGGTGTTTGTGTGCATCGCGTCTTGCAAGCGTTTCACCTTGGGGCACCAGGATTACCAGGCCCTTTCAAAAAGCAGCTGGATCCTAACACCAGAACGGAAGCTAAAGAACTACTACTAAAAATCACTCGCGCAGCGTTCGCCGACGATATCAACACCAACATCTTTGCCGGTGGTTGGCTATTGCGATGGCAAGCAACCATCGATCCTTATCTCGATTAGCAACTACACCGTGAGCAGCAGTGGCGCCCATTCGCTAGCGAAACCACTCAGTACCGCAGACAATCGGATGGTACGACCAATGTAATGCTAAGGGCACGCATCGATCGACTCGACCAGAGCGATCGAGGGCAAGCGATTGTTGACTATAAGACCAGTCGAGTCCCTGATACGGTGACCGTAACCAGTGGTGAAAATATTCAGTTACCATTCTATGCCCTCACCCTGGAGCATGCAGTCACGCAAGCGCTTTTTCCGAAACTCAGCCCTACCAAGGTCTTGGACCGCGTGCGCATAGACGGCGCTGATGGAAACATGGTCATCACACAAGTAAGAGATCGGCTGCTGGCACTGCAAGCGGCGCCTGAAAACACAGCCGCCCTGCCGGCATGGGGTGATGACCAGATTTGTGCTTATTGCGATATTCAGGGTCTATGCCGGAAAGAGATGTGGCTCGAAACTAACGAGGAACTGTTCGCGCCTTGACCACTGTCAAAAAAAGGGCGACCCGGCGGTCGCCCATGTGGGTTTCACGAATTGTCCGCTATCCTCGGCCCGGCGTCCCGGTAAGAGAGGCAGAGGCAACCGTGCAAGGCACCACACCGTGATGCCGGTGAGTTAAAGCTATTCTATAACAAGCGTCCTTGTTATTTATACTCTATTTAAAGCATCAGAAAAGTCAAGAAACACGCGCTGTCGATATTGGTAATTGCAATAGGAAATGATTATATATCAATTGGTTATGTGACAAACCAGATTTTCAACATTATGAATCATTTGCGCTTACTTCGCGCCGCCAAGAACCACTATGGAAACGAGTGTGAGCTGAAAAACTTTCGCGAGCATAGCACTCACCATGCGCAACGCTGGGGAAGGGTCGAGTTACTGCCGCTTATACGTTGGGCGCAACCTTCATGCATCGAAATACCAACACAACTCCGAAACCCCCTGCGTCAGCCACGCAAAGTAAAGGAGGATGAGCGATATCGGGAAGAAGGCCGACTTGTCGCCAACAAAATATCAGCACTGATCGGACAGACGATAGATGATGATGGCGCGCCCGGTTAGTCATTCGCAAGAACGAAATCTGTATTTTGGACTACAAAACACACCATGCTCGATACGAGGAAGCAGTTGCCATTGCCGACACCTTCTAAGGCCAGATGCATCTGTACGCCACTGGTATCCGAAAACTGTGGCCAACACACAAGTTACTAGTATTGCTGTTGTTTACTGCATTTCCGACGATCGTCGATATCAGTACCGCAATCGAGATCGAGAAAGGCTGTACGACAGCATTGAGCAATACGCCATCGTAAGTCTGGGTTGGAACCTAGCGAGCGATTACGACCTTGTTGCGCCCGGTCTGTTTTGCGCGATAGAGAGCCGCGTCCGCCTGTTCCAGCAGTGCGCTAGCAGGGTCGCTACCGAGTTCCCCGGAGCGGCGGTCAAGTACTGTCAGCCCAGCAGAAAGCGTCACCGTAAGGCGATCCTTAGTACCAGTGTTGAAGGGCGCGCACTCGACGATATGACGTAGACGTTCGGCAATAACACTACCCTGTTTTTCAGAAGTCTCGGGCAACAGCAACACAAACTCCTCACCGCCATACCGCGMCRACACGTCGCTGGCAMKCTCCACTCAGGACGCCATCAACCGGGTCTACCCGGATACGCCCATCCGCACCGCGCTTGAAGGATTCGCAAGCGCGATCGACAACTCGAAGGCTAAGAAGATGCTCGACTGGTCGCATCCCACCCGCTGGGAGCGGTAATTCGGGGCTCTGGTTTGAAGTGCGGCGCGACGGATTCGCCCTCGATGTGAAGGCGCTACTTAAGTAGGGAGTCGAATAGCGAGGGCCGGTCGAGTTGGTCTACTTGACAGCCTAGTTCGTATCGTCGCCGCGCTTCCAGCGAGAAAGTCTGTTCCGCCAAATTCCTGGCGGTAGACGGGTGATCTGCCTTCCTTCTTGCTCAGCCAGTTACAATATTGTACCGCGTCGGACCAACTCACATTGGCGACCGGATTGTCGTTTGCCGCCAGCGACGCGTGTACGTCTGCTCCGGAGTCGTGATTCTTGCGAAACTT
>LXTK01000236.1 GCA_001643475.1 Proteobacteria bacterium SPGG2
TGCCCGACTTCTATGCCGAACCCGGGCTTCATCCCTTTCGTGATCAACTCGCCGACACCGCCAACGAGTTTATCGATCCGTTTTCGGGGTCGTTGCAGCTTTCTTATGTGGATCTTGTGGTGCCGGGCAATGGCGGGCTGGACATCAAGATCCAACGCCACTACACGAGCAATATTTATCTCACGCGCCCGAATCTGTTTAGCTCCCCGCCGATCCCCAGCGTGCTGCTACCGAGAACCCCGACCGGTGTCGGCTGGACCATCCATTTCGGCCGCGTGATCAAGTCTACCCAAGGGCAGTTTGGGGCCTGCGACACCAACCGCACGAATCCGAACGACGATACCTTGGACAACGCGGTACTCGAATTACCCGATGGCAGCAACCAGATCCTGTTCGTCAACGCCACGTCTTTCAACGCCCTTTTTATTACTAAAGAGCAATGGGTAGCTTACTGCCATGGCGCTAGCAAGGGTCTGTTGGTGATTTCGCCGGATGGTACCCAATACACCATGGATCATCGCGAGACACTGCTAGCCGCCTATGATGGTTCATTCGATCTTGCCTGGTACACCACCCGTATCGAGGACCGCAACGGTAACTTCATTAAAATCGACTATGACACGGCGAACCTGAGCGGACGAGGTGCGATAGTAAAACGTATTACCAGCAGTGATGGTCGCACGGTCAATTTTAGTTACGCCGACAGGACCACGCCTACGAAAGCGAGGCTGAGCACGATCAGCGCCAACGGCCAGACATGGCGCTATGACTATACGCCCATATCCGGTTCGGCGTCGGTGCATTACCAGCTGACACGCGTGCGGCGGCCCGATGGACTGTCCTGGCGGTATGCATACCATCCGCCGTCTTCTAGGCAGCCGGGACGCAATGCGCTCAAGACGGTCACCTATCCCTATGGCGCCACTGTGACTTACGGTTACGACTTTGTCGATTTTGCCGGCAACACGTTGACGAATCTCGATAAGTACCTTTCGCTCGTCGTCAAGTCGAAGAGAATCGGCGGCCGGGATGTGACTTCGGGAACCTGGGGCTTTAGCTATTCGCCCTCGACCCGGGAAGATGTCACCACCGTGACCTTCCCCGGCGGCCGGCATGAATACACGCACTTTGGCTCGCGCGAGATCATGAGCGGCTCGACGATCCCGGGTCAGAAACTATGGAAGATGGGCCTGCTTAAGGAAAAGCGCACCTATAATGGCGGCGCCGTTGTTAGGAGGCAAGGATGAAAATTACAGTTGAAATTGGCGGCTATCGTGAGCCAGACAAAGAGAAACCATGTGAGGTTGAAATTTATTGTGATAAAGAAGGTTTAGATTATTTAATCAAGGAGCTATCGAAGTTAAATAACCTCGGTGACCACGCGCACTTCATGACACCTTCATGGGGGATGGATGATTTATCTGAGGAAAAGGTAGTTGCCGAAAATGATTTGGCACACCATCTAAGATTGACACTCATTTGATGGAAAAAATCGAGCGACTGCGATTACGAAAAAAGGGTCAAATCTTGACATTAGACATACCGTCTATCAACCATAGTGATGGCACCAGCGGCACGCTCTGGGAAGGCCGTTACGAGGCCAGGCTGGTCGAGGATGAATCCTACCTGCTCACCGGCATGCGCGATATTGAACTGAAACCCGTTCGCGCCAACAGGGTGAAGTCCCCCGGTGCCTATCGCTGGTCCAGTTATCGCGCCAATGCCTTGGGAGAACCGGATACCCGGGTCAAGCCGCATCCGTTAACCCAAGCCTTGGGCCGAACACGGACACAGCGCCACGACCGGTATCAGGCCTTGTTTCATGCCCATCTCGATGCGGGTGGACTGACCGATGTTCGAGCGGCGTGCCAGACGGGCACGCCTTTGGATACTAGTTGTAAGTAACGGGTAATCTCATCCACGTGCGCCCGGGTGTGCGTTCCACCCGCACGTGTTCGGCGCCACACTGCCAGGTATAGGTTAGATAACAATAGTCTCTGGGGTTTGATAGGACGTCCGCATTAAAGACGTCGCCATTGATGCCATCGCATCTGGCCGACTTGACGAGTAGCCCGTTGGCATGTCGATCATAGAGATAAGTTCCTATTTTATTCGAAAATCGGTAGCTTTTCGGATCGAGCAATCGCGGAAAGGTTTTATGCTTGTCTCGCAAATCTACGAGCAATCCGCGGCAACGCGCGCGGAATACGCGGCGTTCGCTGATTATGGTGTCCTTGTAGTCCGGAAAGCTATCGAGGACAAAACGCGTCCAATGAAATACGGTTTCAAACACCGTCGTCTTTACTTGTTGGGATCCATACCAGACGCCGAACGCGGTGCCATCGCTAAAGCGAGTGGCATGCCAATTCTCGGATTGAAAGGGATGGGCAAGTACGGTGCCATAGTCGAAAGGACGACTGAGAAGGGGTGATGCGCTGTTCGGCTTGGTGGTTGCTGTCGCTGCCATCGCAACTGCCCTGTGGCTAGGACGGTCAGCCAAATCATCGAACAGGTCTTGCGAAACGCGCATGCCCTTTATATTACGAAACAAATCCCCGTCGAAATCGACGAGTTGGGTGAAGAGACCTTCGAGCACTAGCGCCCGCGTTCGAAGTCGAGATACCGCCGTACCATCACGACCCCGAGGAAGCCCTCGCCGAGCATTACTTCAAGCGGTGTCTTACCGTCGAACCGCCGGCTGGGTGTCTTCACCCAGCGATAGGCAAGCTGTCGGTTCTGCGGAAAGATTAAGCGCAGCGCCAGATGTATACCCAACAAGTGGCCCACTCTGTCCAACAAGTCCTGGTGTAATGGCAACGGTGCTCCCTTGCGATATCGGCTTACGGTCGAGCGCGTTCCGGAAGACAGGCCGAGTAGAGCCGCCTGCTCGCGAGAATCTAAATCCCACCGATCGAACAGCCGGGTGATCATTTTCGCGAGCGCGGTACGCCCGGGTTTGGTGGTCGGGTCCGGTAACGGCTGAGCATCTGCGGGAATGGTTGATTTGGGCATGTAGTTGCGGATGTACTAATTAATACGTAAAGCGTACTAAAATATACACAGCAAAGCAAACCTCGTGTGCTAAGTTCGAAACGATTGCCACCATCAGGGTGAAAGAACCGCCTGCCCCTGAGCCAGCAAGCGGTTCACGACAGACCCGTTTTAGCGCTGCGCTTGCTTGTTTGCAGTCGCCAGCGACTGAGCGAGGTTTACAAGTTGGATAAATTCGCCGCGATAACCAAAGGTATCGTGGCCGCGTGCGTTCCGCGCCAGTTCAGTGATATCGGCGTAGCCCATGTCGCCGGTGTATATCCCGCCCCGCAGTAGCTGGCCAAAAGCGGCGACTGCTGTCGAGAAGCGGAAATTATCAGAGGTAGCAGCGATAGTTGTCGTCATATCCTGTTTCGTAAGCGGCCATTCGGTTAGGGTGCTCTTTTTGCCACCAGGTAGCTTATAGCGCATGCGCACAAACGCGAGTTCGTCGCCGTGTTCGTGCGTGACCTTGGTTTGCGGAGAATACCGAGAGGGCTCTAGATATAGGGCACTGCTATCCTGCAGCACGATTTCATAAAGCGCGGTGACAGTATGGCCGGCACCGATCTCGCCAGCATCAACCTTATCGTTATTGAAATCTTCACGCTTGAGGATGCGGTTCTCGTAGCCGATTAGCCGATACTCGGCAACGACATCGGGATTGAATTCGATCTGGATCTTTACGTCCTTGGCGATCGTATGCATGGTCGATGAAATCTCGTCGACCAGTACTTTCTGTGCCTCTTTGAGATTGTCGATGTACCCGTAATTGCCGTTGCCAGCGTCAGCCAACTGTTCCATGAGCTGGTCATTGTAGTTACCGGTACCAAACCCGAGCGTCGTTAATGATATGCCAGTCTCTCGTTTTTGTTCGATCAAATCTTTTAGGGCCTCGAAATTGACGGTGCCGACATTGAAATCACCATCGGTTGCCAGAATGACGCGATTGATGCCGTTGCGAATATATGCCTGCTCGGCCATCGCATAAGCCAGTCGAATACCGGCGCCGCCGTTGGTCGATCCGCCGGCCGTGAGTGAATCGAGCGCGGCGATGATCTTACCGCTCGCATTGCCAGGTACCGGTTCGAGCACGACGCCCGAGGCACCGGCGTAGACCACGATGGCGATGCGATCCTGCTGGCGCAGTTGTCGGGC
>LXTK01000142.1 GCA_001643475.1 Proteobacteria bacterium SPGG2
GCCATCCTCGCCGACGTGTTCCGCCAGCAGATAGGGGATGGCCATACGCGAATAGGGCGGTTCCGGCTCGTTACCGATTAATACGACGCTGCTGGATACATCCGTCTTGCGAACGGTCTCGGCCGCAATAACGCCGGCAGGACCTGCCCCTACTATCAGGTAATTCATCGTTTAGCCTACGTCACCGGCGTTACGCGAGTCCTAGCCGGTGCAGGGTTTTCTTTGTGGGAACTCCTTTAGCTGTCCAGCCGCGTAGCTTGTAATACTCGGGTAACATCTTATCGAGTTCGTTGACTCGACCCTTTGCGGTACCGGACGGGGCTGGAACTTTGAGCAGACGCTCGGGTAAGGTGTCGTCCTTTGCCGTAAACCCTGCGGCAAGGTTGAACTGACGTTCCAAGTTCCAGATCCGTTCGCCGATCTCGAGCAGGCGCTCGCGAGTCCATTCGCCCTCGCACGCCGCATCGATTTGTTTGCGGAACCCCTCCATTCCCCAGCCCCCCGCGGTAAAAAGACATAAACCTGTTGAGTCGATAACGGCGATACGGTCCTGCGACTTCTTGCAGGGTTGGGCCTTGCCGTTACCGGTTTGGTCTTCCATGTCTTGATCGTACGTGTCCTGCTTAAGATGGCATGCGCCTCGGTTGCTGGTGGCGTAGCCCAGCCCCATCCCCTGCAGGGCACGCGAGTCATAACCGGCAAACTCTTGTCCCTTGACACTCATAGACAGTTCGGGGTGACCGTACTTCTCGCACATGCGCTGCGAGCCCAAACCGAGAGTTTGGCCGAAACCTTCATACTTGCCAGTCTTCTCCGCCATAATCGTCAACGCCTCGGCGTTACCAAAGTTCAACGGCACTCCGTCGGTTTCCTTTTCAGTGATGACACCCATCTCATAGAGCTCCATGGCGGCGGCTAGGGTGCCGCCGAACGAGATCGGATCCATGCCCTGTTCGTTCATCATGTAACCGGCGAAGGTAAGTGCATCGATGTCGTCCACGCCCACCATCGGCCCAAAGGCGAAAGCGGTTTCGTATTCTAAGCCGCCGGATGCATGCCAGTATTCCTTACGATTGACAATAGTGAAGTGATCTTTGTCGATGTGGGCGATGCGACCACAAGCGATGGTGCAACCGAAGCACGCCTTATTAGTGATCAGATTGCGGTGACCGTTAGGCTTGGCCTCCATCATCGCTTCAGGATTGATCTTGTCATAACCGTCAAACTGGACCGCTTGGAAGTTGCGCGTAGGTAGCCCGCCGAACTCTTGCATCGAATCTATCATGGCGTTGGTACCGAGTTCGGTGAGTTCACGCCGCCCGTCATTGTCCCAGAGCTTGGCTTTGGTTTCCTTGACCACCTGCATGAAGCGCTTCGGGTCGTTTACCTTTACGCCTACGGTACCGTGGACCGCGATTGCTTTGAGATTCTTTGAACCCATCACCGCGCCCACGCCTGAGCGTCCTGCCGCCCGGTGCAGGTCGTTGATGATGCAGGCGAAGCGCACGCCGCGTTCACCCGCTACACCTATGGCGGCTACTTTGAGCAAAGGATTCTGCTGGTGCGCCTTGAGCCATTCCTCTGTATGCCATACCGAAGTACCCCAGATTTCGCCGGCGGGCAGGAACTCCACTTGATCGTCGAGGATATGGAGGTAGACGGGCTTTGGCGATCGACCGTGTATCACGAGTAAGTCATAACCCGCAAACTTGAGCTCGGCGCCGAACTTACCGCCTGAGTTTGAACACGCGATCGCGCCGGTGAGGGGTCCCTTAGTGACCACGGCATAGCGGCCGCTGGTAGACGCCATGGTACCGGTCAGGGGACCGGTGGCGAAAATCAAGACATTGTCCGGCGCCATCGGATCCACTTTCGGGTCCATGTTCTCCCAAAGATACTTCGTTGCCAGGCCCCGCTCACCCAGATAGAGGTTGGCCCATTCCATATTAAGCGGCTCTGACGCAGCCGTACCTTTGGTTAGATCAACACGAAGAATCTTTCTCTGCCATCCCATATCGATAACTCTCAGTCGTTAGTCGCGTGGCTTAAGGCGACGGATGGGCCCGAAGGGCCGATTCGCGCATGCGATCGTAGCCGGTCCAGTTGGCGTCCACATAGGTAATCGCGCCGGTGGGACAGGCCTTCGCACACTCTGGATCACCGCCGCACAAGTCGCACTTGATGACCTTGCCGGTATCCTGATTGTAATTGATGGTGCCAAAGGGACAAGCGATGGTGCATACCTTACAGCCAACACAGACATCCTCGTCGACTTCTTTCGCCCCGGTCGCCAGATTGATGGTAATCGCCTCCACCGGACAGGCGTGCATGCACCATGCCTCATCACATTGCGTGCAAGTGTAGGGAATGGCGGTGCGCCCGTGTTCGAACTCGAAGACTTTAATGCGCGATTTGGCAGGATTGAACACGCCCTCGTGTTCGAAGGAACACGCCATTTCGCATTGTAGGCAACTGGTACATTTCTCGGGATCTATCAAAAGCGACTTGTGCATTATTTAGCTCCGCGTACTCACAGGCTTGAGGAGCCAACTTTACTCGATTCCTGCTACTCAGCGCCAGATGGCGTCTCCTAATTCCATCTTTTTCCTATCCCAATCCTCTTTAGAAAGCACCACAATGTCATGTTTTCTAATTAGCCGATCCAGGGCGCCGGCACGTTTCTCTTGATACTGGGTCAGTCTACCGGCACCGGCGTGGGTTATTACCTCATCATCGGCGGTTATCGAATCAAGGATGGCGGCCGTTCCGGCTGCGTTCATCACGGTCAATACCCTACCCGCACCATGGGTAACGCCGCGTAGACTATAAATCTTCACGTGGATCTCAAGCTGGGCCAATGCAGGCGGCGGCCCGCACTACCTCACCCATGTGCCTCCCGTAAAGAGCTCGATCGTAGCCGCCGTTCGTCGCGGGGCGGCACACCAAAGAAATCGCGATAGCACTTGCTGAAATGAGGTGCCGATACAAATCCACAGGCAAGGGCGACATCTACGATGGACATACTGGTTTGTAATAACAGGCGCCGCGCATGAGCCAAGCGCAACTCCAAATAGTATCGAGTTGGCACGCACTGTAGGTACTTTTGGAACAAACGCTCGAGCTGACGACGAGAAATACCGACATGTTGTGCGAGCTCGTCGAGACTCATAAGTTCTTCCAGGTTTGATTCCATCAATGAGACAGCCTGGAGAAGCTTGGGTTGGCTGGTGCCGATATGGGCGCGTAATGGGATACGCTGTGGATCATGGTGATCACGAATACGTTCGCATAAAAACTGCTCGGATATGTCAGCCGCAAGCGTCGCATCCTGTTGTTGACTGATAAGGTAAAGCATCATATCCAAGGAAGCCGTTCCCCCGGCGCAAGTGTAGCGGTCACGGTCTATTTCAAATAGATCTGGGGACACTACGATGTTGGGGAACTCCTCACGCATACTCGCTATGTTTTCCCAATGGATGGTGCAGCGGTAGCCGTCAAGCAGATCAGCCTTGGCAAGAATATAGCTACCAGTGCAAAGGGCGCCGATGGTGAGTTTTCGATGCGCAAGTTTACGTAGCCAGAACAGCAGTGTCCGATCATAGGCTAGATGAACATCGACACCGGAACACACGAACACTGCCGATAGCGGCCCGATATTGGCAATGGCACAGTCGGGTTGTATCTGTAAACCGTTACTAGCGGTTACTGGTTGACCATCGCAGGAGATGGTTACCCACTGATAGAGATGTTTATTACTTAATCTATTCGCCATTCGCAAAGGTTCGATGGCGCACGAAAACGCGATCATCGAATAGTTGGGTACCAGTAAGAAGCCAAACGGAATCGGATCTTGTGGTGGCTTTCGGGGTTGCATGCGGTTCAGGGTGGGAAGTTAGCTTACGTTATTTGCGCGCTGCAACTGAATGAGCAACGACACACAGTATTTCAAACATTATCGTGGCGCCAACTAGGGCAGTATTGCCAGAGACATCGAAAGGCGGCGCTACCTCGACGACATCGCCACCGATCAGATTGAGGCCTTGTAGTCCCCGTATCATCATCTGTGCCTCCAGCGTCGTAAAGCCGCCAACTTCGGGTGTACCCGTTCCCGGCGCGTAAACGGGATCAAGACCATCGACATCGAAGCTAATGTAAGTGGGGCCATCACCAACCACTTGCCGTGCTTCGGCAATTACTGCCTTCACACCCATTTCGTAAAGTTCTTCCATGTAGATGACACGCATGCCGGAGTCATGGCTGAACTTCCAGACATCGGGGTCATTAAGCGAACCCCGTATGCCGATTTGTATCGTGCGTTTGGGGTCGAGCAATCTTTCCTCGACGGCGCGACGAAAGGGGGCACCGTGATGGAACTTGGAGCCGAGATAATCATCGCCGGTGTCACAATGGGCGTCGAAATGTACCATGCCCACGGGACGCTCGCTTGCGATCGCCCGAAAGATGGGTAACGTGACGGAGTGATCGCCCCCGGCCGAGATCGGAACAACACCGGCGGCGTGAACTTTCCTAAAAAACTCGGCAATCTCATCGAGACTGCTCTCTAGGCGAAAGGGGCTTTGCACCCAGGCATCACCAAGGTCGGCGATCTCGCAAATATCGTGGGGCGAGATACGCGTAGCTTGGTTTATCTTGCGCATCAGGCTTGATTGATTACGAATTTCCCGTGGCCCATGGCGGGCACCGGTCCGGTTTGTTACCCCGCCATCGAAGGGGACTCCGATCAAACCAATATCAATCCCCGCCGGATCCTCACGATACGGTACGCGCATAAATGTTGCCAGCCCCGTATACCGGGGACGTACCATAGGATCGGCCAGTTCAGGGGAATCCGGAGATTTGACGTCGTCTGGCATTAGCATCTCTCCTGTGGGCGCAACCACTATACACCAGCGGATGGATACCTGTGGGCAAGTTGTGAGTACTATGGCATGGAGCAAAAGAGTGTGCAATCGTCGCCGAGTAGTGCGGCGAGTGCCTAGGGGTTGCCCGCAATGGGCCGCTGACACAATACGCTATGATGGATTCCGACGGAGAAAATCTGGTCACCACTGCCGACCTTGAAGCGTTTGAGCGCGATGGCGTGGTCGTGATCCGAAACGCATTCGGCGAGCATTGGTTGGAAAGCCTCGCTCATGGCGTAGAGCAGAATATACGCGCGCCTGGACCGGATGCCACGCGCTATACGCCCGAAGGCGCTTCGGGCAAATTTTATGACGACTATTGCAACTGGCAGCGCATCGATGGGTATCGCGGCTTTGTGTTTAACTCCCCGGGCGCGGCGATTGTCGGTGCACTTATGGGCTCAAACGAAGTCCGCTTCTACCACGAGCATGTCCTTATAAAGGAACCCGGGACTCACGCGGTAACTCCTTGGCATCACGACCTGCCTTACTACGGTCTTGAGGGTACACAGGTATGCAGCATGTGGCTGCCACTGGGCCCAATCCCCTAAGCGTTTGTCCTGAGCTTGTGGCCGGCTCTCACCGTTGGGGGAGACGTTTCGTGCCACGACTTTTCATCAGTCATGACAATTACGTCGCCGTCCAAGACAACTATGAGCAGGTGCCCGACATTAACGTGCAGCGGGACGACTACCCCATTTTTGCTTGGGCGCTTGCGCTTGGCGACTGTATCGTTTTCCATATGCTCACTTTGCACGGCGCCCCGGGTACAACTGAATTAACCACTCGACGCAGAGCATTCTCAACGCGCTGGCTGGGCGATGACGCGGTTTTCGCGACTCGACCGTGGGACACCTCGCCACCGCTTGGAGATGTTCACCTCAATGCGGGTGACTGCATGCACCACGCGTCGTTTCCGCTGGTGTGGAAAACTACGACCGTCGACTAGTGGCGCGCAAGCTCGCCGCCATCTTTTGCGCGGATGTGGCCGGCTATAGCCGGTTGACAGGTGAGGACGAGGAAGGCACCCACCGCAGGCTCAGCGAATACCTCGATCTAATCAGTGGCGTAATTGAGCAGCGCCAAGGTAAGGTCGCTCACTATGCGGGGGATGCTGTGCTCGCGGACTTTAGTATCGTAACCGACGCCCTTACTCGCACCACTTCTATTCCCAGGTACCAGGGGTCTCACCGTCGGTAGCGAGTAGGTCTGGTTCTGGCACTGTGGACGTCCTGCATACGGCGCCTGATCTCAGGGTGTTTCTTCATGAGCTTCAGAATGTCTTGATGTCGTATCCGCAATAGCGTGATCGGTGTGCGCGCTTTGAGGGTCGCCGAGCGCTCATGGCTGCGAGCCTGGTAGTAGAGCAGGGAGGTTTCGCCGATGAAATCGCCCGTACCAAGTTCCCCGATCTGAACCTCCTCGCCGCCTGAGGACCTGAATACCGATACATCACCGTGGGTGATGATGTAAAACGCATCGCCCTTTTCGTGTTGGCCGATGATGGTGTCGCCGGGCAGATAGGTGGCGGTCTGCGCGTGGTTGGCCAGGTTTTGCAATGCCCGTTCGGGTAGTCCCTCGAGCAATGGTGTTGTCTTTGAGAGCTCCTTGGGCGTTATAGCGGGCAGCGGTCGCGATAGAGGTGCGAGCTTGGTAAGCGATGAAGTGATGCGGCGCTCGATTATGTTGTAGACTTTGGTGCCCACCTCGCCGTGATGAAGTCCGTGACGAGCATGGCGCATGGCGCTCGTCAATGTCGCTTGGCTGGCGAGGCGCGACTCGAAACGCCGGTAGAAGTCAGGGAACTCCCGGCGTATCTCTTCGACTCGTTTCCTGTGGTGTGCGAGACGCGCCTCATAAGCGGCGGCAAGCGTCCATCGTGCCCCGCTATGAAGATCCTCGTGCTGGCCTAGCATCTTCAATACCGATTCACAGACGAGGATGTGGGCTGTGTCTCGCTCCAGGTGTTCAGCCAGACGAATGTTTTGATAGGCCGAGAGCAAACGGGCCGCCCAGTTTTTCTCTCGCAAACTCTTTATTAGAGCGGTCTCCAAGCGCAGAACGATGCTTTGTTCTTCTATCATCTTGGTCTGAGCTTGCCGGTCCGGCGAGAGCTGAGCGCCTCGTTCCCGATGCAGCTCGTTGCGCATGTCTAAGTAAACGTGCTGCGGGATTACGCCGGTATTATAGAGCGTCGTTAGCTCTTCAAGCTCTTTCCTCAATGCCAGCATCGCCGCCAGGTAGAGATCTCGAATGCGCTGTTCTCCTTCGCCTTCGATGACCTCCATCGTAAACGTCTCCTCGCCGGTGCGATTGACCTCCGTGTGGGCTTTCTCGGAAATGAGGCCGGATGTTCTGAATCGTTCAAGGACCTCTCCGGCGTGTTGTCGTGCACTTTGTAGCGCATGCCTCAGCTCCACACGTTCGTCATCCGTCAGCCGATCGAGTTGCAGCCTACTCATCAACGGTCGAATGGTCGGCGCATTCACCAGCAGCGTGAACAAAACTATGAGGAGTGTCATTTCCAGTAACAGCTGTCGCCCCGGCAGATCCTCCGGGATGGACAGCACAATGGCGATCGCGAGCCCGCCCTTGAGCCCACCCCACCACATGATGTGACGCTCGCTCGAGCTTACATGCGGCAGCGAGAATAAGCGGGTGGTCATGGGCACCAGGCCGTACACGGCGGCCGCGCGCGCGGCCAGGATTAGGGTCATCGCGATCGCAGCAGGACCGATCGCGCCCACCAACTCTGTAACCTGAACCGACAGCCCGACTAACAGAAATAGCAGCGAGTTGCAGATCAACGTGATCACTTCCCAAATCTCCCTGGCCGCATCGCTAGCCTCATGGCGCAGCCGTGTCATACCGAAGCCGGCCAAGGCGATGGCAGCGGCGGCCCCCGCCATGACGCCGGATACGTGCAGCGTGTGCTCCGCCAAAATGAAGCTGCCATAGGCGATGACGACAGACATCGTCAATACGGCGGTTACCCCACTGTGCAAGCGATACAGCAACTCACTGGCGAATAGGCCGAGCAGTGCGCCAACCAGTGCACCGCCGATGAAGACGCGCACAAACTCGATCACCATCGCGTCGGCGTCCGACCAGCTTAATTCACCCCCGCCCACGGCGACGGCCAGGAGAATGCCGAACACCACGATGGCAGTGGCGTCATTGAGCAGCGATTCACCCTCCACCAGGACCGTCAGGCGATGAGGGGCCCCAAGCTCTTTAAACAATGCGATCACTGCCACCGGATCAGTAGCCGAGATCAGGGCGCCGAACACCAGCGCGATGATCAGCTCGAGGCCCAGAAACGAAAGCCCCACGCCGACGACCACGGTGGAAATTACTAGCGCTGGAACCGCCAACACCAACACTGGTGCGAGTTCCTTGACCAGTTGGCGGGCATCGAGATTAAACCCGGCCTCGAAGATCAAGGCCGGCAGGAAGATGAAGAATACGAGATCAGGGCTTAGCCGGAACTCTTCGAGCGGCGCCAGCGCCGGCGAGACCTGTGACGATTCGCCCAGCACCATGCCGATAATTACCAAAAGAACCGTGTAGGGAATGGGTACTTTTCGAAACAGGCCAGCGGACACGATCGCCACCGCCAGCAATCCGGCAAGTATGAGTACCGTCTCCGAAAGCGGCATACGACTAGGGCCCTTTCCCTTGGAGGATGATCTTGCGACCAAGTGTACCCTACCGACAACGGACACTTCTTCTCCGCGATGGATTCTAGTGCGTGCTCTTATGACCGCGGTAGCTGAAAATGTGACTACAGGTGTAACATGGTTGTTCTTCTAGGCAGAGGGATCGAGGAACATCCGCCTATGGACACTTGGGTCGTCAGGCGGACGCAAAGGTGGCCCTGGAGAAAGCTAACCAATTAAGAGCTAACGCCGAATGGGGTGCGTTCACGCTTCTGGACGTACATCCGTTCTCGTTTCTGTGGGTTGGGGATGCAAAACCTTTCAAAGAGGGCCTGCGCAAAGCAAGTGTCCCCCATGGTGCTGATTGGTTCCGGCTGGTGAAGTCAGCGGACGGAGAATTCGACGTCGAGGGGGCAACGAAAATCAACGTTGAGGAGTCCAAAGCATTATACGACCAGAATGCAGTTTTCATCGATGTATCCCGCGTTTGGCGGGAGCTGTATCCGGCGTGCTCACTTGTTGGTTATTTGGGGTGAGGGGACCCCTAGCAGGTTCAACGAGGTGCGACTCGCGAAAATCGCCGACCGAAACCGAAAAGTGGTGATCTACAACGGGCAGAGCAGGGACCGACGTGCTGCGATCGGTTGCGCTAGGCTGCTGACCTGAGGGTTCAAGAACGTCTATTATTTACCCGACGGACTGCAGAAATGGAAAGCGGCGGGCTATCCAATTGAAAATGGTGGCTGAGGAAGACGAAATCTGGCGGTGTCCGCGAGGCGAGACGGGAATATCGAATCGTTTGTAACTTGCTACTGGATGTTAATCGATCGGCGTTGTCCAATCGGGATCGTTATGCTTTTGCCAGTAGAGATCGGTGAGCTTTCTCGTGATCGGGCCAGGATTGCCATTGCCGATGGCAACGTCGTCGATGCGGGTGACCGGCATGATGCCGCCGGCGGTAGAAGAAATAAAAACCTCATCGGCATTGTGTAAGTCGTCGACGGGAACAGGCGCCTTGCTCGCGTCAATGCCTAGTTCGGCGCAAAGTTCTATCACGGTGTGTCGGGTGATACCTTCCAGGACACCACGGGCGGGTGTAGTGATAGTGCCGTTTTTAACCACAAACAAATTGAAGCCTGGCCCTTCCGCGACGTTGCCGTCGGTGTCGAGAAGCACCACGTTCTCGGCGTTGCGGTCATAGGCCTCGAACAATGCCTGAATGAAGTCCAACCAATGGTAGTTCTTGACCCTAGGGTCAACCGATTCAGGCGGAATGCGTCGGACGCGGCTGATAGCTAAGTACAAACCACGTTGTCGCTGTTCTTTGTTGGCGATCGAACTGAAAGGAATCACAAACGCTATAAACCGATTAACTGCGTCACGCGGATCGCGACTCAAGGTTGGCGACATACCGCGGGTGCAGATCATTTCTACATAGGCGTCTTCGAGCTGCGCGCGACGAACACATTGCGTCAATATGTCTGTGAGCTGAGCGCGGTCATAGGGTAGGGTTAGGCGCAGCCTAGTGACAGAGGCGAGGAAACGATCGAGGTGCTTGTCTAATCGAAAGAAGCGGCTTTGCCAGACATGCACCACATCATAAGTCGCGTCCGAACGCAGGAAGCCCCAGTCCAGCAGTGAGATCTTGGCCTCGGCGATGGGGCAGTAACCTCCTTCGATAAATGCGATGCCTTTGATGTTGGCCAGGGCCTCTTCCGCTGGTGCGCTATCTGGAGTAGTTTGGCTTAGCGAATCCGAGAATTGTGATGTCAAAACTCTTCCCCAAGTTGTTCTCACCGTTAACGCTGAGACACAAGACGCTCAAGCATAGGCTCAATTTTGGCGCCCACACCGCCAACATGAGCGAGGCCGGCCTGCCGGCGGAGCGTCATTTGGGATACTACACCGAACGTGCGCGCGGTGGCGCCGCCATGATCGTGGTCGAGCCCATCCCGGTGCATCGTACCGGCGTGCTCACCCGTGGCAACTTTCGCCACGGCGATGATTCCATCATACCGCACTTTCGACGCCTAACGGATGCCTGTCACGAATACGATACGGTGATGATTCACCAAATCTACCATGTCGGTCAACACGGCGATTTCGATAACTCTTATGAACCTAATTGGTCGCCGTCGGGGTTGCCGTCCTATCACGATTCCGATGGCAGCCATGCCATGACCGAAGCCGAACTCGAGGAACTGATAGAAGGTTTTGCGCAGGCAGCGCGACGCGCCAGGGAATCAGGCTTCGATGGTGTGGAGCTATTTGCCGCCTATCATGCCGTCATCGATCAGTTTTGGACACCATGGTCGAATTGTCGCGACGACCGTTGGGGCGGGTCGCTAGAAAACCGCACACGCTTTTCGCGCGAAATTATCACCCGTATCCGCAAACTGGTGGGTGAAGATTTTATTATCGGGTTGGCGGTCAGTATGGATCCGGACATCGAGGTGTCGTTGTCGATGGAGGCATTGCAAGAAGTCATCCGATATCACGACGAACGTGAACTCGTCGATTACGTAACGTGTGGTACCGGTAGCTACTTCGATTTCTACGAACTTATGCCCACGTTCCTTTACGAAGACAAGCTTGGTGCCCCTTATGCGGCTGGTTTGAAAGAAGTTGTGAAGCATGCACGGGTGCAGGCAGAGAGTCACATTCGCACGCCTGAGAATGCCGACTATGTAATCGCCTCTGGGGCGGCAGATATGGTCAGTATTGTGCGGGGACAGATTGCCGATCCGCACATGGCAGCCAAGGCACAGGCGGATCGCCCCGAAGACATCCGCCCGTGTATTTCTTGCAACCAGATGTGTTGGGGTCGGCGATCGCGTGACTACTGGATCTCGTGTTTGGTGAACCCATCGGCCGGCCGCGAGTTTCAATGGGGAGGTGACCGCTTTACGCCGGCTAACACACCACGCCGGGTGCTGGTGGTGGGTGGTGGGCCGGGCGGACTTGAAGTGGCTCGTGTTGCCGGTGCGCGTGGACATCAAGTGACCTTGGCAGAGGCCTCGGACCGACTGGGCGGACAATTTCGATTGGCAGGTATGCAACCGCGACGGGCGCAGATCCTGGATCTACTAGATTGGTACGAACGCCAGCTTCAGGAACATGAAGTGACGGTGCAATACAATTCACCCATGGAGGCGGACGAGGTCAAGGCGTTCGGCGCAGACGTCGTGGTGATGGCGACCGGATCGTTACCGAGCGAGACTGGCTTTCAACGATTTTGGTTTGCGAGTGAAACGCTGCCAGGCATAGAGAGGGGCAATGTTTGGTCGGTGGAAGACATCCTGGCGCGGGTGGCGCAACCGGGAAAGCGTGTGTTGTTGCTCGACGATGGCGGTAACTGGCGTGGCTGCGGTACGGCCTGGCATCTGGCGGAACGCGATCACGTTGTGACCTTGCTTACCCCGGATGGTTTAGTTGGGCGTGAACTTGTGCGAAGCGCGGCCGACTTTCCGTTGCGACGCAAACTCAAACGTCTCGGTGTTACCTTCATCACCGATTCGGCGGTAAAGGCATGGCACGGTAATGCGGCCACGATCGTGAATCTGCTCGACGACAGTGAACAGAAACTAGACTTCGACGCCTTGGTGCTGGCGACGCCCAATGTAGCAGAGACCACGCTGTTAGATGAACTTGCTGCTGATGGCATTGAGTTACACGCTGTCGGTGATTGCGTGGCGCCGCGGTGGGCGGTACACGCGATCTATGAAGGGCGGAAACTCGGGCGAGAATTGTAGAACGCTGTGTCTTGGGTGCCGTATTTAACGTAAAGGCTCGAGCAATTCGATCTTGTAGCCGTCTGGGTCCTCTATAAACGCTATGTTGCGGGTGCCGTGTTTCATGGGGCCAGGCGCGCGCGTGATTTTCACGCCTTCCTTCTCGAGCTGT